>CANHSL010000074.1 GCA_947463385.1 Flavobacteriales bacterium | reverse complement strand
GCGTAGATTTTTTGCTTTTCCACTTACCCTTCGATACGTTCGCCGCAGGCGGACTACTCAGGGTCCGTGGAAAAACTAGGCGTGTAAGCTTACTCTTTATGTAAGCATTGCGTTTGTTCTTCAACACGGATTAGGTACATGCCCGGCGATAGGCCGCTAACATCGAGGGTTTGAGCCTTGAGTTCATGTATGGGAATACGTGCTACCAGCTTTCCGTGTAGGGTAAAGATTTCAATGCAAGAAGCGTCTTTGGATGTCCATGCTACAGTGACCTGTTGACTGGTTGGGTTGGGATAAAGGAGTAAGGGTTCAAGTGCTTGATCCGATTCTGTTAGGCTGTTAAACGCCTGCGATTGACAGGGGAAAACTTGATCTTGCGCATACCATGTAAGTAAGGCCCCTGCCGTGTAGATGTTCTGTTGCACATTCTGTAGACGGTTTCCGGAACGGTTGTAAATGAAGGCAAAATCAGCGCAAAAGCTTTCTCCTTGGGGTAAGATTGCTTCTCTTATGCTTAACATTCCCCTTCGGTCCCCTGCGGGGTTATTACTGGCCGCTTCATTCCACGTATTGGGAACGTTGGGATTACCGTCGTACAGAAAATGGGTGCTGGTATTCGTTAAGGGATTCATCCAATTGGTGCTATCGCTGTTTTGTCCGTTCATGAGCAACCATGCCGTTGTATCAAAGCTGGTGCTCATGCCTGCATCCATCGCACCGGTTAATCTTCCCGCACTTTCCAAGGGATGTGAAAGGCACAATACACCTTGGCAGGGCGGGTTTGTACCGTATCCTAGTTGTCCTCCGTCCGATTCGTCAAGGTCATCACCGTTGTACGCATACAATAATCGGTTGGTGGGATCACATCCGATGTAGTCATCGGAATAATTGCCTAAGTCAAAGTCGAGGTAAAGGCCTTCATGAAAATTGTAATAGGTGCGGTTGCTTCGGTTGTACACCCGCAGGGTCAAAAAGGTCGTATTGTTCAGGTAGTTAGCGGTTTGGAATTGGTAAAACATGGCGTGTACTTCAATACCCAATTGGTTACCATCGGGTAGATACGATTCATCGTTCGTAATAACATAAACGGCCTCGTCGCCGCGGATATCGGGATAATCTCCTTGGGATGGTTCATAAAGACCATTCCCGTTGAGGTCTATAAAGGGAGCAAGTTGTGCCGCGATTCCTAAGGAAACATCCCCGTTGGCCGGCCAGTTTGCAATGGCAGCTGGTACCACATACCCCAGGTTTTGTACATTGGCTTGGTGGGCCAGTATTTCAGCCTTGCTTACCTTCCAGATGGCGTCTTGGTATTGGTTGCTGTAGGCTAAGGTATTGTATGCTTGGGTAGTGGAAATGGGTCCACCATGAAAAGCACTCCAGCTGCCTCCCGCACTGTATTTCACCGCAGACATGTACAAGGCGCCATTCACATCCTGAGCTCCCATCCAATAAGAACCCGCAAAAATGGTGGATAATCCACTCTGTTTAGGGACTTCATAACCCGCCAACCCAGATGGCAAGTTGTTAAAAAATCCACCTTCGTCGTCGAGCAAACACGAAACATTGTTGTGATCTAAGGACAGGTAAGAACTTTGTTGCGCCCAGGTGGAGCAAGCAAGAAGGGCAGATAAAATAGCGGGTAGAATTTTCATGGCATACGTTTAAGGGGGTACTTCAAACTAAACGCAGGTGATGGGGGAGAGGGGTGGTAAGGACGTACTATGCGCTATTTCTGAAAACTGACCGGTGAAGTAATTCTTGATTTTTTAGGGGTGCGCCCTTCGACATGATTCGACAGGCTCATCACTAGCTGCTCAGGGACCGCACCTGTCCTAATTATATTAAGCTTTAGCGGTCCGATTTTCCACCGAAGCCAAGTCGAAGGTGGGAAGGGCCGCTTTCCATATTTCTAGCTTACTTAATGTTTACCTTCTAACCGAAAAATAATCCCGATTTGACAACCAAGGGCTTGGTAATGGTTTTTAGTGAGGCCCGATTTTACCGGCGATCCCAAGGAACTTCGGATGCCTGGGGTCACGTGAAAAATAAACGGATCCAAGTGGTACGCCACTTCGATTTGTGCCAGGCCCGAGGTAGCGAGAGTTTGTGCTTCAACAATGTCCACATTGCCATTCGATGTGAGATAATAGCCTCGGCCGCTGAGTTTTACTCCCGCAGAAACACCCAGCATCGGACTAATGCTTACCTTGTTTTTGGTCCATCGATACCCAGCCATTACAGGGAAATTAAGGTAGCGGTAACGGTTGGTGCCATCCAGTGAATTGAACGTATATACAATTTGTTCTCCCCATTCATTGTACGATAAGCCAATTTGGTATAACCAGTGGGAATCTTGCAATCGGTAAAACAAGGCCAAATCCAAGGAACTGGTAGCGCGTTCGGCTGCCTTCCGTGCTTGGGCATAGCTTTTATAGTCTGGGAAACTTGTGTTGGCAAAGGTTTGGGCCGATACTTCTATTGGTGTAAACGACGAAATGATGCCGCTAACACCAGAGGAAAAACCAAACAAGTGTTGTTTTTTAGCTTCGGATTTTGAGGTTTTAAGGGTTCCTACAGTAGGCCAAGGTAAAAGTCCAATGCGCTCGATGGTGAGCAGGGGAACGGTTGCGTTGTTGATTTCCTTTTCTTCAGTGCTTGGAAGAAGTTCAGTGATAATTTCCTGCTCCTGGGCGGCAAAGGTTTGATTCGGAAGTTCGGTAATCAACGCGGATTGTTGTCGTTTATCAGCTTTGAAGTGGCTAAGACCTTGAGCATGGTTCGAACGCATTTCTTGATTGGACTGTGTTACGAACGCCTGGGTGTTGGTTTGAACTGTGCTTGATGTTTGATGCACCGGGTCTTGTGCAGCGTAAGATTTGTGTTTGGGAGCGATCGATGCGTTGTGAGCTTGGCGCTTTTCAGGCGTATCATTCGTAGATTTTTTCGCAACCCTCATTGGGGCATCATGATAAGCATATAAGCCAAGACCGATTCCGGCAATAATCACTACTCCGGGAAACCAAAGCCAAAATAGGCGACGTCGTTTGCGTTTTTTTTCTAAGGCATCAAGGCGTTGGTTGATGTCGTCCAGGTAATGCGCCGGTATCTGTTCCGGTACGTTGTTTTTTTCAGGAGTTTCCATGGGGGTCTTTTTGAAGCAGGGGATTAGCAAGTATATCTTTTAATTTTTTTCGGGCCATTTTGGTATGCCATTTCGAGGTTTCCACGGTGATGCCTAGGGATTGGCTAATTTCTTTGTGTGAAAATCCTTCAATAGCAAACAGGTTAAATACAATTCTACACGGGGCGCTCAGGTGAAGCAGTAAGGTTTCCAGGTATTCTTTCTCAATCTCTGATTCTATCGAAGGAGCATCAGCGGTTTCAAAAACACCTTCAGCGGGTGACACAAGAAACGTCTGCTTGTACCGCTTGTGTTTGCGCAGGTAATCAATGGATTCATTGGTACAAATGCGTTTAATCCAGGCATCGAAATTGATTTGTTCGTACCGATGCAGGTTTTGAATGATTTTAATGAACGATCCGTTGATCACATGCATCAGTTCTTCATCCGTACTGAAGAATTTTCGTGCAGAACGCTGTAGAATAGGAAAACAATAGTTGTACAACGCCAATTGACTTTTACGGTCGAATTGCTTCGACCCAATAATCCATGCCTCATCTGGTGTACCCAATAGTTCTCCTTCTATTTGAAAGTAACGAAAATAAGTTAGCCTTAGGGGGGTGACCCCCTAAATTTCTTGGGTTGCTTAGGTCTTGGCCCTAAATCGAGCGCTAAACTTTAAAATGGGTTTTTCGAACAGTTCGTAGCTGATCACAGGAACCAGGATGGATAACGAGACAACCAATCCAAAGTAAATCCATAGATTGGTTATCTGATAATTAAGCATGATTTTTTTAATTACAATGAGTAGGATGATATTTCCAAACATATAAATACCGTAAGAGATTTTACCGAGGTAATGAAGGAAACTGTGGGGTTTTAACCAATGCTTAATCGTTGGGTTGAATAAATAATCAAGCAGGAGTATTGCAGTTAAACCCACGTAAATGTATTTTTTAAATCCTACCATGAGCAAGGTATCCCATTGAACAATGGGTTCTAGGAATAGGATTACCAACAGTAGACCAAGCAATAAATAACGCTGTATTCGTGTCAAGGCAATGCGAATAGGTGCAATGGAATGGTAATATCCCCCAATGGCTCCAAGGATTAACACGTCCATTCGGCTTAAGGTATGGGTAAAAGCATAGTACCATCCCTGGTCGAAATTGCCCCAAGCATACATCCTGAACCCAATACTCACCAAAATTAAGGAAAGGAATACCGTCGTCAATCGTTTTATTGGTACATAGGCGATAATGAAGGGCCATGCGAGGTAAAAGTGTTCTTCGATACAAATGGACCAAAGGTGACTAAACGGGTATAACCACTTTTGAGAGAAAATAACATCGAAATTCCCTATAAAGAAAAGGTTCCATGTATAATTTGGGGTGGGTTCTTGAAGCCATGATACCAATACCGGCCCTATGGCAATGACCAGAAAATAAAGTGGCCAAATACGCAGAGAACGTCGAATTAAAAATTTGCCAATGGATATTCGGCCGTTTGTTTTCTTTTCTTCTAAAAGGAGATACGTAATTAAAAATCCACTGATTAAGAAAAATACATCCACACCATGGCCTAAGTTGCGAATGAATTGGTCAATCCAAGCACCATAGGACGAAAGTGTTTTAAATGTTCCGTTACTCAATAATCCAACCTGTCCGAACCAACCAACCCATGCTTCATAGGCATGCAGCATAATGATCATCATGGCAGCAATTAAACGAATTAAGTCAAGGTTTGGAATGTACAGACGATTTGACTGGTTCATATAGTATTTGCTTAGGTTTATGATTAAAACTACGGATTTATACTATGTAAAACACCAATTAATATGTTAATTTTTATAAGGCAATCACTTCACCGCCAGCCTCAACATAAAGGCTATCGGTTTCACCAAGGAAGAGCGTTGCGTTGGTTTGTTGATCGTTTAGCGTAAACACTACGCGATGGGTTCCATTAGGCAAGTTGGGCAAAGCCAAGTAAACATCTGCAGGGGAAAGTACCGTAAACCCGGCTTCTGGTGCAAGCACATGCTTAAATTCGATATGAAGCTCCTTGCTTTTTTTTCGAACAACCGATTGAATGCGATATCCGCTACTTCCGTATAAATTCAAAGTTTGTGCGTAAATCAATGTACCATTTCCTTGCAAGGTCACGCCAATTTTTCCTTCGATGGGCGTACTTATTTTTTTAGTGCAACCCAGAAAAAACATTGAAAACAGGAGGATGTATGGGTATTTCATAGGGCTAATCAACGCGTAGGGTTATGGTACAATGCCGTTCCTTGCCAAAGGTCCGCTTACTGGGATAGTCAACGCTTTTAAGTTGAATTTGATGAGGACCGTAGTCGTATACTATTGAGGTATCACCAAGTGTAACGATGGAATCGTTTATTTCAAGGGCAATGATAGCCTTCCCCGCCCAACAGCAGTAGGTTTCCGGCGGACATCGCGAATCTTGAACCAAGTCTGAAAATTTAATGTTTAGTGTGGACGTTCCTATCGGTATGCGTGCACGCTGGTTTATTTTAAGAGAGAAGTCTTGGTGTAAAGCTTGCTCTTTTTTGCATGAACAAAAAATGCCAAGTAAGCCAAGAAAAATGATACGAGGTATAAAAGGACTCATTGCCAAAGAAAACGTTTTTCTATTAAAGTAGGTGTGGTAGTACTATGCTATTTCTTCTCTCTACTTTTTTACCGCACCCTTCGATACGTCCTGCGGACTACTCAGGGTTCGTCAATGTAGCGAAAAGCTCGGTGCAGGGTTTAAGGAACGGCGCTCCACTCCTGAAAACTGACCGTTTCGATGATCCTTCGGCTTCCTCTAGGTGCGGGTTTAAACCCGCACCTAGAGGAAATCATATCGCTTAAACATGCACCAAAGGCATGGAGTTCCAGGCACTTGGATGTTTCGGTTTCAGCACCGAAGTGAGCCGTGTTTTTTTGGAGGTAGTTGAAAAATCACTGACAAAACAGCGGCTTAGGAGGCGAGAAAATGGGTCGGCATATTTTACATTTTAAGAGAGAAAAAATCATCACCGAACCAAGGATAAATCCGGGCCTTTCGCTTGCGCTGAAGCTTCAGCGAAGGCGCAGATTTTTTGTTTCTTTTGTACTTGTGTTGAGGTACTCGAAATATCAAGACAAAAGAAAGTATAGACCCGTCGCGTAGATTTTTTGCTTTTCCACTTACCCTTCGATACGTCCTTCGGCCTACTCAGGGTCCGTGGAAAAAGTGGAAGGAAGGATTTAAGTACCCTATTTCTTCTCCTCTACCTCATTTTCTTTAAAGGCGGAAGGGAGTAAATCGGGAATTAGTTTAAGCACCAAAGGCAGCCACAAGGCCCCACCTGGAATAAGATATATTCCAATGCTTGGAACACTTTTCATGAGATCCATGGATTGAGTTTTAACTTTTTCCTTTTCCTCAGGAGTTAATTCCCTCAAGGTAGATTGCCTTACCAAATACACTAATTCTTTGCTTTCTTTTAACTCCTGAATTAATCGGTCTTTGTTTCTACCTAATATTCTGTAGTATTTTCTGCTCAGGTGAGTCGTGAGTATTTTCGATTCAGATTCCGTAACTAAATGATAGAATTCAGAAGAATGTTCACTCATTGATTTTCTACATTCCCAAAACACCTCCGTCGTTTGTTCTTCACTCAGGCCGATAAGTTTACCAAATTTATGCAAGAACGATTCATCGGTGAAGAGTTCCGATGGATATTCATGATAAAGAAATACCAGAAAATGAAAGGTAAACATGGCCAACATGGGCTCACTTGAGACAATTTCAATCGCTTCACGCTGCTTCTTATCCTGCTCGGCACCTAGTTTTATATTGTTTATAGATTCAAGAGGCAGCTCTGCGGAAAGCGTCAGGTTCTTAAACATCGTTTGGTCGAAATATTTTCCGGCCTCAGGATGAATGTAATTAATAGAAGTAATTAATGTTAAGATGGCTTCAACCCATTCGTTGTATTGTTCTTCATCTTTCGGTTTTCCCTTTTCAACGGATTGATAAAATTGAATTAAATCCAGGTATAAAAACCCATTGGTCAAGTGATTAAACCAAAAGTTTTTCTTGCTGTAAGAACTGTGAACTTTAATGCGATCCGATAAAAAAGATTCCAAATGGTTGGTCTCTTCCATCTTACTAATCAGATGGTGCCATTTTTTATCAAAACCATGCGCTTTAATTTGATAAAAATCTATAACCCGAGCGATAAATTGATCTTCATTAAATGCGTCCTTTTGTTGAAGTCGATCGATGAAAAGTAAGGACTCAAACAAGAGCACTTGAAGCTTTTCGTTTCGGGTAGCCGACCCTACATAAGTTTCCGTATATAATTGCTTGTTTGGAACACCATAAAGGATCCCCGTGTGCTCACAAAGTTCTCGAAGTAATTCCTCGTGATTCTCCTCGGTTTGGTGAAAACTTGCAGTTAGATTGATTTCTTCTTGCTTTACAAGCGAAAAGAATTTTTTGATCCAATTTTTTTTTCCGGGTGAAAACATCTTATAAATTACCTGCTAATGTCACCGCTTTTCGTCCGGAATACATCAATCCACCGTCCAAAGAAAAGGCTTCGAATACAACCACATAAATTCCGATAGACGCCTTGGTTTGATCGTCTTTTACCCCATTCCAAGAAAAGCTCCCTTCCGTAGCCATTAATTGATTTTTGAATAAGGTGCGAATCAGTCGGCCACGTTCATCGTAAATACTTACCGTACCCAAGCAATTCGCTTGCGCCAATTGATAGCTTGCTTGCATCACATCTAAGTACCCGTCCATGTCCGGAGAAAACAATTCTCCTTCTAAGGCAAAAGAACCGTTCGCCGTTACCGGTAAATACTGTGAGTTCTTCAGTCCAGGCGTACCAAACTGTACGGCCTCGGCCGCACTGTGCCAGTTCATCCCATCGCTAGACAAACCATTCGGGTCAAGCCGCTCCAAGGAAACACCATCTACATCATCTAACAACGGAAATTGCCATTCGTTGGAGTATTTCACCAAATCAAGGAGCGTTTGATTTTCATTGAAGAGGTACACGCTGCCTGAGTCGTTGTTATAGCTGGGCAACTCGGCATACACAAAGGTTCCAACCCCATGAAATGGATAGTTTTGTTTTACAAACGAAGAATCCTTGCCAAGCACTGCGTATGCACCCGGTTTCAATATGAAATTAGGAACTACAGTTTTAAAATTAGCAATCGTGTCGTTGTCGAAATTGGCGAATTGCAAGTTCTTTAGGTTGAATATCTTCGTAGAATTGTTGTACAACTCGATCCAGTCTTGTCCACCATTATACGGATTCTGTAAGATTTCATTCACCACGATTTCCCCCGCTAAGGGAGTTTCTGTCAAGGCGAATTGTCCCACAAGTTGTTGAGCATTAGTCCAACAATCCGTGGCGTTTTCCAGCGTCAGGGTATAAATTTGAGATGGTACCAAGGCTTGAGAAAACTGAAGTATTACCGTGTTGGTGTATGTCCCGTTGGCATATATCATGCTTGGGCTAAGCGCCGGACTGAATTGATACAGGGCATTTACTAAACTGCTTGAATCCATGCCTTCATCAAACCACAGTTGTAGATAATTAGGCGCTGATGCTACCAACAAACTTAAATTTGGGGCCTGCATATCGGGTGTGAGGTCATGCACTGAATTCACCTGTCCTGGGGTTCCTCCCGTGGCATCAGTAGAAGCCGTCCAGTTATTTTCATCTGAACATGGGTCGTTCGGATTAATGAGTTCTAAGCTGTATCCACCGTCTTGTTTTATGGGATCCTTATACCAAGCATCGGTGTAAACGACCAAGTCTAAGGGGATATCGCTCGGATTCTTAAGCATGACGGTATCTCCTGCGTTGTTCAACGAAGGGAAGCTTGTTACGCCTAAGGCCGTAGTCGTAGTAAACAAGGGAATATTCGCTGTGGCCGTTAATACCTTGTATTCTCCGGGTAAAATCCAACCGTTGGTAATAAGGCCATTGGAAGGGCCATCCGTAATGTGATACCCTGTCAAATCAAAGATCTTACCTGCACTGGCATTATAAATTTCGATGTACTCAATGGCAGGTAAACCAATCACAGGACTCGGATCCGGAAAGAATTCCGTGATCAGAAGGTCTCCTTTGACGGCGCTATCCGAAACTAAATATTGAAAGGTAACGGAAGTAGCTCCGGAGGTGTTTCCATTTAAATCCACAATTCCATTTGCGGTGGCAGTGTATGTTGTTCCATTCACTAAGACCGAAGATAAGCCCGCATGAACGAGAGCCGTATTGGAATTGTCTAAGCTTAAATTGCTTAAGGTCAAGCTGGGATTAAAGGAATAACTAATGATGTTTTGGGCACTGGCTAAGGTAACCGATTCATTAAATAAGATATCAAGTTGCGTAGAAGAGATCGGAGTAACGCTGGCCAACACTGGGGGTGTTACATCTAAAATTTCAGGTCCGATATACACGTTGTCGAAATAGAATTTTGTTGCATTACTGATGGTGTAGGTGCAAAGCACCCCAAAATGAGTACCCAGTAGGTTCGAGGCATCGCTACCAGTAGACAATAAGGTATAATTTGTTCCGCCACTTAGGTCGGCGAAAAGAGACCACAAGCCTGCACCATCTCGCTTCACCTTTACACTGGCGTTACAGCTCGCGGAAATTTGCCCATCGGTACCCGCGCAAATCTGGGTCGCAACTCCAGCGTTGAGCGCGAATAAGCGAATGGCATCGGTAGAACCTGTTTCACCAAATAATAGATAATACCCATTTTGCACTAAATTCATATCGGCGTTATCCGCCGTTAAAAAGACTTTCCCGAAATTGCTTGAGGACGGTGAAAAGGTTTGTCTAACCTTGATTTGCCATTCTTTATCATTAAGGTTCCCTAACAGATGGGGTGTGGAAAGGTACGAGGTGGCTGCTGCCAAGCTATTCAGCTGAAGTTCTCCGCTGGCATTAACCGTAAAATCTGCATTGGTGCCTTGCCAAGTAGGGTTTTGCGTAAAATCTCCGTCGTTAAAGTTATCGGTAATTTGTGCTTGAAAACACAGCGCCAGCATCAGAAAAAAAGGCAAGAGTAATATACGTAGGTTCATCCGTAGTCTGTATGATACTTCAAATGTATAACTTTACACGCAGAAAAACCCATTCGTTTAATTATAATAACGTTAAGAACATGCGAATTGCTGTAGTTGGAGCCACTGGAATGGTGGGAAATGTTATGATGAAGGTATTGGTAGAACAAGCGTTCCCAATTACCGAATTTTATCCCGTTGCATCCGAGAATTCTGTCGGAAAAGAAGTTGTATTTAATGGCAAATCTTATCCAGTCATTGGGATGCAAACGGCAGTTGACCTGCATTTAGACCTTGCTATTTTTTCAGCAGGTGGAGAAACTTCCTTGGAATGGGCACCAAAGTTTGCTGCCGTGGGGACCGTGGTGATTGATAATTCCTCGGCATGGCGCATGGACCCAACGAAAAAACTTGTCGTTCCAGAAATTAACGGGGATCAATTGACATCAGAAGATTTAATTATTGCTAATCCAAACTGCAGTACCATTCAGTTGGTGATGGTTTTAGCGCCCTTACATAAACGATTTGGGGTAAATCGCGTCATTGTTTCCACCTATCAGAGCATAACAGGAACAGGAGTTAAGGCGGTACAGCAAATGGAGAATGAGCGTGCGGGAATAACCGGTGACATGGCGTATCACTATCCCATCGACAAGAATTGCATTCCACAGTGCGATAGTTTTTTAGCGAATGGATACACCAAGGAAGAAATGAAGCTCACCAATGAAACCAAAAAGATAGTGGACCCTTCGATTGATGTAGTAGCAACTGCCGTGCGTGTTCCAGTGGTTGGGGGGCATTCTGAATCCGTGAATATCGAATTCAACTCGGAATTTGAGTTGGAGGAAGTGCGAACGCTCTTGGAACAAACCCCAGGCATCGTGGTTCAGGATAACTTGGAGGCCTTCGAATACCCCATGCCTAAATTTGCGGAAGGAAAAGATGCCGTTTTTGTTGGACGTATGCGCCGAGATTTTACGCGACCTAACACCTTGAATTTGTGGATTGTAGCAGATAACTTACGCAAAGGTGCGGCTACCAATGCGGTGCAAATTGCGCAACTACTGCTTCGTTTTAGATAATAATAGCTTCTAGGTTTTGGACAAATAAAGCACATATGTTCATTTAATGTATAAAAAATGGACATGAGATTATTTCTTCTTTTAATGAGAAGAAGGAGGTTTATTACATTAACAATGACTTAGTTAGAATCTTGGCCTAAGCCTTAATTCGCTTGGCCAGGTATTTTTTGTGAATCTAATTGATTTTTCATTTAATTTTGTACCGTTCTCTAAGGGGTGCCGCAAGGCTGAGATTACACCCATTGTACCGGATCAGGGTAATGCCTGCGACGGGAGGAGGTTTTTTAATCACGTACAAGTTTGCCCCTTGACTTGTCATAATAGGTTTATTATGAAAGGAAAGGTAAGTGTTTTTTCTATGTTATGTGCCCTAATGGCTCAGGCGCAAACCACCATGGTTGGTAAGGTTACCGATGAAAAATACCAACCCTTATCGGGCGTTCGAATTCTTCGCTTCGATGGTAAGTCAGTGAGTACCGACAACAAAGGCGTGTTTACCTTGGACGAGGTAAATGATATCGAAGTCATCACGGTAGATCAACCCGGTTATGGAGCGATGTCCGTTCGGATTAATCCGCGTAAGGAGCCAAAATCTATGCCTTCTCCAGACAAAGACACCGTTCGCATTGTGCTGCCATTTACCAGTAAAAAACTCGATGAGGTGGCCTGCATTGCAATTCGCCTCCCCTCAGAAGCCACCAACCACACGAAGCTTGATAAAGAAGCACTGAATGCAAAAAACATGGGACAAGATATTCCTTTTTTACTCGATCAAATGCCATCGGTAGTTACCACCTCCGATGCAGGAAATGGCATCGGTTACAGTGGAATTCGAGTGCGTGGAATTGATGCCTCCCGTTTAAATGTTACCATCAATGG
>CANHSL010000073.1 GCA_947463385.1 Flavobacteriales bacterium | reverse complement strand
TGATCAACTAAAATTTAAACAGTGTACTAAACCATGTACTGATTTTTCGTATCTTGTGGTTAAAGTTGGTAACTGAAAAGAATCAATTACGAGAAAAATAGTAGGTTAAAAAAACAAAAGGATACCAAATAGTATCCTTTTTTGTGACCTTGTCAGGATTCAAACCTGAAACCTCCTGAGCCGTAATCAGGTGCGCTATTCAGTTGCGCCACAAGGCCGTCCGTTTTTCAACGATGCAAAGATAGGACTTTCTTTGCTTTTAACAAATAGAGCCGTTTATATTCACTACTTTTATCGCATTCTTTTTTCGTTATAGTAGTAATATGCGTTACAATCTCTCAGAAATTAATGACCTCATCCGTAATCGAAGAACGATCTATCCGGAACAATTTAGCGAACGTAAAGTCCATAAAGAACAAGTAGAACTAATTCTTCAAAATGCACAATGGGCTCCTACTCATGGCAATACGCAACCTTGGAGATTTCATGTGTTTATGGATGAAAGCCGTCAACGCTTAAGTCAATTTTTGGGAAAGACCTATCTTGAACTTACTCCAGTTGATCAACAAAATGATGCAAAACTTGCGAAAATGCTGCGCAGACCCATGATTTCGAGTGTAGTTATCGCGGTTTCCATGAAGCGTCAAGCGGAAGAAAAGATTCTTGAAATCGAGGAAATTGAAGCAGTTGCCTGTGCCATTCAAAACATGCACCTTACCTGCACGGCATACGGTCTTGGTGGATTCTGGTCGACCCCAAAATTAATTTATACGGAACAAATGAACACGTTCTTAGGAATTGATGAGAAAGACAAATGCCTTGGCTTATTTTACATTGGATACCCAGCCATTGAATGGCCTGCTTCACATCGCATTCCCTTAGAATATCATACGCAATGGCTGCATGAATAACAGCGTAGTCTTTTGTTTTATCATGAGTTGGTTCCTTAGTTATGCACAACTGGGCGACAACCGATTTCCCTCCTATTTTGGGCTACAGGTTCGAGGCGTATTCCCCAGCGATTTCGTAAGCAGCCCGTCACTCAGCCTGTCCAAAGAAGGCATGAAATCAACCATTTCTCAAACGCCCGGATATTCTTTCGGAGGGGTTGTACGGGTTGGATTAACCGAATTAATTTCACTTGAAACGGGCATCAACTTTACCCAACGAAATTTCGGTATTCAAGGTTCCCTTGCTGACTCCGGTGTTTTCGTGACCAACACCCTTGGATTCATTCAATACGATGTCCCCATCAACGGGTTATTCTACATCAAATTAGCCAAAAAGTGGTACGCTAATGCGTCATTAGGCATTGTAGCAGGATTTAAACCAACCGATATTGCTACCATGAATAACATTAATGGATCACAGTTTTTCTACCATACAGGTATTGTAAATAAAAAAGCTTCGCTGGACTTAAACGGAAATCTTGGGTTTGAATTTCGATCTAAAAAATCGGGGTTCTTTTACCTCGGAACTACCGTACGACTTCCCACAAAACCCCTCTTTGTATATGTAGCTACGTATAAAAATCAAGGATATAAAGTCACACAATACGGGGATGTATCCGGGGCATATCTCGGAGTTGACCTACGCTATTTCTTCAAAAATGTACGCGCTGTCAAGGAAGAGAAAAAACCAATCGAATAACTTAGGGCTGACAAATCACCGTATCCAAGTAGGTAGAATATCCAACCCACACCCCTAAGGCGCCACCCTCAATGTTTGAAGGTACATTTACTGGGGTAGCAAATGGACTTCCCGATGAAAACACCTGATTTATCTTCTTTTCGAAAAAATTATACTCCTTCTTACCCATTCTAGATAAGCGCATTACCACGGTATCTCCATATTTATAAAATCCGCGTTCGTTATCAGCATACGTAGAGTCGTTAAAAGACAAGGGGTTATAAATAGTGAATTCAAACGCCAATCCATTGAAAAACGCATCGTTAAAGTAGGGATTAAAAGGTTTTGTAAACATCGGGTCACTTACCTTTTTCATTTCCCACATGAAATTATCAGACGTCGACGCATTGTCTGTCATAAAACTATATAAATAGCCAATCGAGCTCGAATTTGCTTCTGGTTTCCATGTTAAATAATCCAAGGCAACCGGCGCTTGAATCGTAGTCGTAGAAGTATACGTTTTCCCGTCATGTGTAATCGTCAGGGTATATGTTTTTCCAACCTGACCAAAGATACTTGGATCAAATGAGGTATACACGCAAAGTGGAGAGGGCAATTGCTGTAATTCTTGGATGCTCATTCCGAAGAGCGCTTCGGCATAGGCCTCAGTTCCTGGAGGTAAATCATCGGTGCAGATTTTACTTAAGGTAACCGTATTCGTACCATCGGAAACCGTAACTACTGCATCGCCAACAAAGCTTCCTAAATACGCTGTAATATCGGTTGGCGCATAAATATTCTGTGATTTTGATAACAAGATAATGGGTGGTTCTCCCTCACGAATACTTCCATCTACCACCAACTGTTCCTTATATCCAGGAATGTCAATTTTCACTTCCTTGGTACAAGAAGAAAGCAAAAGGATCAACGCTGCAAACGCTACGCTTAGAATTCGAAATTCCATGTTACACTTGGGATTATTGGGAATAAGGAAACTTGTTTTACGGTTAACTTGAAATCTCCGTTCAAGAAATCACCGTCATTGTCGACATACAAAAAGAATGGATTGGCACGGTTGTATACATTATACACCGAAATCGCAATGTTATTTCTTAATCGTTTTTTCACCTCGATTTCTTTTCCGGTGGCTGGATCCGTTTTCGTTTTATAGGCTTTATCATACCACGTAGCAGAAAAATCAAGTCGGTGATAAGGTGCCATTCGCGTTGAATTTCTAGCCCCGTAATTAAATAACAAGTTCTGGTCTTGAACATACCATGACGTCGGCAAGGTTAAGGTGTTACCCGTAGCATAAATAAATGTACTGGATAGCGTCCAATGATCATTTAACATGTAGGTGGCAGCAATGCTAAGGTCGTGTCTACGGTCATATTTCGCAGGAAACACTTCTCCATTATTCAAATCCGGGAATTTACGTTCTGTTTTCGCCCACGTATACCCTATCCATCCGGTAAATTTACCCACTGCTTTTTTGAAAAAGAACTCCACCCCATAAGCCCATCCCTTTCCAAAGACCATTAAATTATCGGTATTGTCATTCACATTGTCTCCAGGTAAAGCCCCTTCCTTAAATTCCACAATGTTGTTCATCCCCTTGTAGTAAACTTCCACAGAGGCTTCATATTTGTCATTAAAGAAATTCTGAAAATACCCTAGGGACGTCTGAAATCCTACCTGCGGTTTCGCAATATCCGTGGTTGGATACCAAATATCGGTTGGAAGAGAAACAGCGCTCAAACTTGTTAAATGGACAAACTGATAATTATAGGCATATCCACCTTTGATGGAACTATGTTCACCCGTTAAGTATCGGAATGAAAAACGCGGTTCAAGGCCATGGTAAAACTTAATTAAATCTCCTGCCCCATATTCAATTGCGGTATCCGGCTTACTGATATCACCTTTCACGTAACGAGTAAATGGACCAACGTGTTGAAATGCAGTATATCGTAAACCCGCATTAATTCGTAAGCGATCATTCAAATCAAATTCATCCATCAAATAAATGGCCTCTTCATGCGAAAAAAGCTGTTGTGCATTTCCCGTATTAAACACCACCGTGTCCTGCGCAGCGGAAACACTTGACGGCGTAAAGACATGATAAATATAATTCGCACCCCACTTCACGCGATGCTTGTCATTTGGATAATACGAGAAATCGATTTTTGTTCCGTAATCTTTTATCCCTGATAAAAACTCGATTTTAAATTCATCTTGCTGAGACCCAAATTTGAATTTGTAGTCTGAAAAGGTAGAAGTCACATTCATGAATAACTTCGCATTAAACACGTGATTCCATCGAAGTGCTGCTATCCCATTACCCCAGGGCATGTCGGCACTAAACCCGCCCTCACGATCCGCGAACGTGAACACATCTTTCCCATAATAGCCACTTAAAAATATGCGGTCTTTTTCACCCAATTTATAATTCAACTTGGCATTCATGTCATAAAAATAGTACCCTGAACCTGCAAACGGTGAGGTATCAGAAATGAACGCTTTGGCCAATACATCAATATAGGTTCGTCTACCCGAAACAATAAAACTACCTCGATCCTTTTTCAAGGGTCCTTCCAAGGTTAGTCTCGATGAAATCACGCCCAATCCACCTTTCACACTGAATCGCTTGTAATTACCTTCATTCATATTCACCTCCAACACTGAGGATAGCCTTCCTCCATAATTTGCGGGCATCCCACCTTTGATCAAATTAACGCTTCGAACGGCATCTGAATTAAACACAGAAAAGAATCCAAACAAATGCGAAGCATTGTAAACCACACCTTCATCAAGCAATACTAAATTTTGGTCGGGACCGCCACCACGCACATAAAATCCTTGTCCGCCTTCGGAAACCGAAGAAACGCCGGGCAACAATTGGATTGTTTTAATAACATCAACTTCACCCATAAAGGCCGGAAGGCGCTTTATTTGATCGATGTTTAATTCCATCTGACCCAGTTTCGCTGAATTCACGTTGTCTCCTTTCTTTCCGCTTACCACAACCTCATCATAAACTTTTTCACCATCCTTCAGTCCTAACTCAACATTCAAGGTAACGTTTTCTAGGGTAAGGTCTACGGTCTTTTTCAACGTAGTTAACCCGGTAAAGCGAAATTCAATCTCATAAATCCCACTCGGTAAGGTCAAGGAATAAAATCCATAATTGTTAGTAATCGCCCCTTTGTTTAAACTTGGAACATAAATTTTAGCGCTATTCAGGGCTTCACCGTTCGCGCTGCTTGCGATATACCCACTAATGGTATGTTTATCCTGAGCCAAAGCAGGTTGTAGAGCAAAGACCCCACAAACTAGGAGCAACAGGTTAAAAAACAGATTAAATTTCATGTGTATATTTTACGCAACTAATTTCGCGGGCAAAGGTATGAACATTCAAGTGAACAAAAGGTTTTTGAATGTTAAATAATCGAAAACATATATCGCCAATTTTCCTTACAAAATGTGTAATTTCGCACCAATTCCATTGCAATGAAAGTTTCCTATAAATGGCTTAGCCAATTTGTTCCGTTCGAGTATTCCCCCGAACGCATTTCTGAAATCCTTACACAAACCGGTTTAGAAGTAGAAGGAATCGAATCGGTAGGCTCCATTAAAGGAGGCCTTGCCGGAGTTATAACTGGCGAAGTTATTGCTTGTGAGAAACATCCAGATGCGGACAAACTCAAGGTGACACGCGTAAACGTAGGCGATGAAACGCTCCAAATTGTATGCGGTGCACCGAATGTAGCGATTGGCCAGAAAGTGCTGGTAGCGCTTGTTGGAACTACCATTTATCCCAATAACGGGGAAGCACTCACCCTAAGAAAAGCTAAAATTCGTGGCATTGAATCTCATGGAATGATTTGTGCCGAAGATGAATTAGGTTTAGGTACTTCACACGATGGCATTTTAATTTTACCTCAGGACACAGCGGTCGGAATTCCTGCAGCAGCAGCCTTATCGCTAGATACGGATTACATCCTAGAAATCGGATTAACTCCCAACCGATGCGATGCCATGGGACATCTAGGCGTAGCCCGAGACATTAAGGCTTACCTCATGCATCATGAAGGCTTAAATGCATCACTTGCCCTGCCAGAAATCGAAGAAACTAGCATACAAACGAATGTGAACAACACACACAAGGTTTTGAGTGATGGGGATTGCGAATCGTATTACTTGGCTTCCCTGAGCGGAGTGCAAGTTGGTCCTTCCCCTGATTGGTTGAAAAATCGATTAACTGCACTCGGAACAGCGAGCATAAATAACATCGTGGATTGTGCAAATTACGTAATGTATGAACTCGGCACACCGCTGCATGCCTTTGATGCGAGTTGCTTCACCGAATCATTAAGCGTTCGATATGCACATCCGGATGAAACCCTTGAAACCTTAGATGGAGTTAATCGAAAGCTACGTGCTACGGATTTAGTAATTGATGGAAACGGTACAGCACATTGTCTTGCTGGCGTGCTGGGTGGTAAGATTTCCGGAGTGAGTGAAAACACAACAGATCTACTTATTGAATCGGCATACTTTAATCCGTCAACGATTCGTAAAACGGCAAAACATCATGGCATCCATTCCGACGCAAGTTTCAGGTTTGAACGCGGTGTAGACCCAGATTTAACGGCCTTTGCATTACAACGGGTAGTTTCCTTAATACGTGCTGTTGCAGGAGGAACCCTTAATTACATGCAAAAAGTTAAGGCCTACGCAACACCTGCAGTGGAAGTAGTACTTGATTTTGAAACCATCAACAAGCAATTAGGTACGAAACTTACGGATGCACAATTGTCCGGCATTCTAGCTTCACTTGACTTCATACCGATTAATGAATCAACGTGGAAAATCCCAAGATATCGTACGGATGTTAAGCGCCCCATTGATGTTACCGAAGAGATTATACGAATCGCTGGATTTGATGCTGTTCCAACCCCAGAAAAATGGAACTTCTCCGTACCCGTTTCAGAGACGTTTTCAGCTGAAGCAACTCGTCAAAAAACCTCGGTAATTTTGGCTGCGAATGGATTTAATGAAATTCTGAACAATTCCTTAACCAAGGCATCAAACGGAGCATTAACCACGAGCAAACAAGATGGTAAGCCCGTCGTTTTAAAAAATCCCTTGAGCCGCGATTTATCGATACTTCGTACTTCCATGTTTTTTGGCGCCTTAGAAACCTTGGCTTACAATAAAAACCGTCAATCCGGAAATATCAAGTTGTTTGAATTTGGTCATACCTATCATGGATTTGGCGAACGAACCGTTGAAAAATCAACCTTGGCCTTAGTAGTCACCGGATCTCATGAACCCGATTCATGGATGGGATCCCGTCCCTTCTCATTTTTTGACATTAAAAGTGAGGTTATGAATTTAATTCAAGGACTGAATCCAAATGCGATTGAAGAGGTTGCCTTGGGTGAAGACACTCCGTTTTCTGAAGGAATAGAAATTAAGGTAAACGGTAAACCCTTAGTGACCCTTGGGAAGCTATCCGAATCTTGGTTAAAAACCGTAGAGTTCAAACAAGTAGTTTATGGAGCGGCGATCGACTGGAAACGTTGGATTGAGCTCAGTAAAGCCATCGCTGATCGATTCACTGAAATCCCTAAAACATTCGTTGTTCGTAGAGATTTTGCATTGCTATTAGATTCGAATATTCAATATGCGGAGTTAGTTAAGGCCGCCAAGAAGGTAGCTTCTACCCGTTTGATCTCAACTAATTTATTTGATGTGTACGAAGGAGATAAAATCGAAGCGGGTAAGAAATCTTATGCACTTTCTTTCCATTTTAGAGACACAGAGAAAACTTTAACTGATGCTGAAATCGATCAAGAAATGCGTGCCATTCGAACGTGTTTTGAATCAGAATTTGGAGCCCAACTCAGGTAATCGATTGGATTCTAAGATTTATAGCCTAATATTTTAAGATAATCATCTGCCGTTTGTTCTTCACTGAACAGTTGCGTTACAATTTTTTCATTTTCATCTCGAGAAATCAAAATATGTCGCGGTTCTGGAATCAAACAGTGTTTCAACCCACCGTAACCACCTATGGTTTCTTGGTATGCTCCGGTATTGAAAAAACCAATATACAAGGGATTGTTTTTCTCGAATTTCGGCAAGTAAATGGCATTCGAATGCTGCTCAGAATTGTAGTAATCGTCGCTATCACAGGTTAAGCCACCCAACAGTACACGTTCATAATCTTCTTGCCAACGATTAATTGGCAACATAATAAAGCGCTGATTGATTGCCCAGGTATCCGGAAGGTTAGTCATAAATGAAGAATCAATCATGTTCCATTTCTCCCGGTCGTTTTGTTGTTTTTGATGCAAAATACTGAACAGTGCTCCCCCACTCTCTCCTACGGTAAAGGACCCGAATTCTGTAAAAATATTAGGCTCTGGGATGTCATTATCGGTACAAACTCGTTTGATTTGCTGCAAAATCTCACGAACCATGTAGGCATAATCAAAATCAAAGGCCAGGGACTTCTTAATTGGAAAACCTCCTCCAATGTTGAGTGAATCCAGTTCTGGACACAACTTCTTTAAATCACTGTAGATTCGTAAACACTTGGTTAATTCATTCCAGTAATATGCGGTGTCATTTATTCCAGTATTAATGAAAAAATGGAGCATTTTAACCTTAATTCGTGGATTGTCTTTCAATACAGACTTATAAAACGGTACAATCTCACGATAACGCATGCCCAAGCGCGAGGTATAAAACTCAAACTTAGGTTCTTCTTCTGCTGCAATTCGAATTCCAATCGACAAATCTTTTTCAGTAGCTGCTAATAAGTTTCTTACTTCTTCGGCATTATCAACTACAGGAACAACCTTGAGAAAATCAGCATTTATTAATTTCGCAATACTTTCAATATATTTAGCTGGCTTAAAGCCATTCGAAATCACATAGGTTCCCTCTTTCAGTTTACCAGAATCTACCAAGTTATTTACAATGTCAATATCGAACGCGGAGGAGGTTTCAATGTGTACATCATTCTTCATTACCTCATCCAGCACAAATGCAAAGTGGCTACTTTTAGTACAATAGGAGTAATAATATTTTCCGGCGTATCCTTGGTTATTAATCGCCTCACGAAACCATCCTTTAGCGCGCTGGATGTTATTTGAAATTTGAGGAAGGTAATTGAACTTTAAGGGTGTCCCGTATTCTTGGATTAAACGCATCAAGTCAATTCCATGAAAAAACAAGCGATCTTCACGTAAATTGAATTCATTTTGAGGAAAATCAAACGTTTGATCAATAAGGTCTATGTATTTAGTCCGCATCGGTTATGGCATCAATTAAAAGTTCAAGTGGTCGAGCAAGTACAGCTCGGTTGGCCCATAATACGATGGGACGTTGGATTAGTTTCGGAAATCGAATCATAAGATCAAATAATTCAGCATCCGTGAGTGTTTTTCCTTTAACATGGGTTTTATACTCAGGTTCCTCGGTACGAATCCAATGCTGAGGACCAAGACCTAGCGATTCCGATATGTGTCTCAACTGTTCCGAAGTGATTCCTGATTTGATATAGTCTATTACCGTTACATCATGCTGGTTATTTGTCAACCAATCAAGCGCACAGCGACTCTTGCTGCAACGAGGGTTATGGTAAATGGTATACTTCACGTTACAAAGTTAGGGAAGCTCCTTTAAGTAATTAGTATTTTCTTGTGAAATTTATCCATGCGATTCGAAATTGAACTATGGGAATTAATATCGGCGCCAAGTAGTTCACGATCCATCGCTGGTTTCGCTGAAAAAAGGCGTATTTTTCGATGCGCTTTTGAAGAAAGAGCGATGTCATTACGGTGGCACAAATTCGTTTTTTTTGATTGCTAAATTCAGGACGCAAGACATCTACCAATAACACAATACGTGCTTGACCTGTATGATTCCACGTTTCATGGGGATATGCATCCATAAACCACACAAAGTGACCTTCTTTCCAAGATTGCTCCGCCTCCTTAACGCGAATGCCGGCTTGAGGTACGGTAGATGGAATGGATATACCAAAGTGACCCCGATAAATGGCATTGGTATCACCCATATGGGGAAGAATGCGGCTGTTGGCATCCAGGACATTAATAGAAAGGGTTAGTAGTTCTGAATGATCCTTAAGAATGGATGAGAGCACGGGTAACTCCCGTTGATTTTTATGGAACTGAATCCCCCACCATGCCAAGGAAAGTGTATGATATCCTTTACCATGAAGCACCATCGATTGGTTAAAATAGGGTGTGGTCTCGCGTTTCGTTAAAAAAGTTCGAACCTCTTTTTGAATGGCATCAAATTGAGCAGTAAATGCCTTGGAACATGCCATGTCTTTTTCATCCACATAGGCGGGCTCATTCCCTTCGTAGGGAGCAGGGAAAGACCATAAGCTATACCAAAGAGGTACTTTCATGCCTTAAAGGTACGAGATTGTTAAAAACTCGATGGAATTCGTATAAAAACACGAATTCGAACCGGGAAATTGTTGCTAATTTTGATATTCACTCTTTTTCCATGTCTTATCTCGACGAACTTAATGACAGCCAACGTGTAGCAGTGGAACATATTTATGGTCCATGCATGGTAATTGCCGGTGCAGGATCAGGTAAAACCCGGGTACTCACCTACCGCATTGCACACATGATTGAACAGGGCATTGATCCGTTCAACATCATGGCATTAACCTTTACCAACAAAGCAGCAAAAGAGATGTCAGAGCGCATTGGAAGAATTGTTGGCGGATCGGAAGCGAAGAGCATTACTATGGGAACTTTCCACTCCGTTTTCTCTAGAATTCTACGCTACAATGCAGACCGCATTGGATTTCCTACGAATTTCACCATTTACGATACGCAAGACTCCAAAAGTTTAATTAAGGATATTATCAAAGAATTACATTTAGATGATAAAACCTACAAAACCAGTGGGGTATTTGGACGAATTTCAGCCGCTAAAAACAACTTAGTTTCTCCGGAGGCCTATTGCGGAAATGATCAAATTCAAGCAGAAGACCGTATGTCGCGCAGACCGGAATTAGGTCGGATTTATACACAGTATGCCAACCGTTGCCAAAAGGCCGGAGCTATGGATTTTGATGACTTGTTATTCTTTACGAATATCTTATTGACCGACCATCCCGATGTCTTGCATTATTATCAGCAGAAATTCAAATACATCTTGGTAGATGAGTATCAAGACACCAATTTCGCTCAGTACTTGATTGTAAAGAAACTAGCCGCGGCCTATGAAAATATTTGTGTAGTTGGTGATGATGCCCAAAGTATTTATTCGTTCCGAGGCGCCAACATCGAGAACATCTTGAATTTCCGAAAGGATTACCCAGATTTCAACTTATACAAACTGGAGCAAAATTACCGCAGCACCCAGAACATTGTTGATGCCGCAAACAGCGTAATCAAAAGGAATCAAGACCAAATCAAAAAGAATGTTTGGACGGAAAATGGTGTTGGAAAACCAATCTCCGTGGTCCGTACCTTAACTGACAATGAAGAAGGGCGCGTTATTGCACACAAGATCTTTGATCTGAAACAATCGGTGGTTGAAACCTATAACGATTTTGCCATTTTGTATCGTACCAACAAGCAATCTCGTTCCTTTGAGGAAGCCTTACGGAAACTGAATATCCCCTATAAGATTTATGGAGGCCTTTCATTTTATCAACGTAAGGAAATTAAAGACGTACTCTCTTATTTTAGACTAACCGCCAATCCGCACGACGAAGAGGCCATGAAGCGAGTAATCAATTACCCGAAACGCGGAATCGGAAAAACGAGTGTAGAAAACCTCATCATTGCTGCGGGCCGACATGGCGTAAGCATGTGGGAAGTCATGGATGATTTTCAAACCTATTCAGCGGACTTAAATGGTCCTACTAAACAGAAAATCACGGATTTCATGACCATGATCAAGAGTTTTCAAGCAGAGCTTAATAAAGCGGATGCCTATACCCTTGCAGAGCGAATTATTAAATCAAGTGGAATCTTCCAAGAACTGAATGCCGAGAAAGAAAAGGGTCCTGAAGAAGTGGAACGCATTCAAAACATTGAAGAATTATTAGCCGGTATCAACGAATTCACCAAAGGAGGTGATGAAGATGAACCCAAGACCTTAGCTGAATTTTTAATGGATGTATCCTTGCTAACGGATGCGGACCAAGAAAAAACGGAGGATAAAAACCATGTATCGCTCATGACCATCCACTCCAGTAAAGGATTGGAATATCCGCATGTTTTCATTGTTGGAATGGAGGAGAATTTATTCCCTTCTCAAATGTCCATTAGTTCTAGAAGCGATTTAGAAGAGGAACGGCGGCTCTTTTACGTAGCACTTACCCGAGCCATGGAATCGTGTACCTTATCGTATGCTGGTTCTAGGTTCTTATGGAATCAAGCCATCAAATGTGAACAAAGTCGCTTTATTGACGAAATCGATCCGCAATTTGTTCATTTTGAAACCCCCACACGCAGTCAACAAGGTCGCTCATTGATGGGTGGAGGATTCGAACGCAGTTTCACTGGAGGCTTAAACTCCAAGTTGAACACCCCCAGCATGCCTAAATCCTTGAAATCCATTGCTGAGGTAAAAAGCTCATCCCCCTCAAATTCTAACGAATTCAATAACATCATGGTTGGCACACACGTGGAGCATTCACGATTTGGGAAAGGACGCGTAACGCAGCTTGAAGGGAGTGGTGCGGATAAAAAAGCAGTCATCTTCTTTCCCCATCACGGTTCCAAAACCGTACTGCTTAAATTCGCGAACCTAACGGTA
>CANHSL010000072.1 GCA_947463385.1 Flavobacteriales bacterium | reverse complement strand
CGAGTGTTGCGCAAGATTTTGAACCAGAGTACATTGCTATTTCTGATGATAACACAAAGGCTTATGTGACCTTACAGGAGAATAATGCAATGCTTACTATTGATCTTACAACCAATTCAATTACTTCGCTAGTCGCATTAGGATTTGGAGCGTATGATGCAATCAGCGGTAATGCATTGGATGCATCCGATCAAAGTGGGGCGGTGTTAATCACAGGAAATATTCCAGTAAAAGCTGCTTACATGCCTGATGCAATTGATTTTTACTCAACCGGTGGAACAGGTTACCTTGTAATGGCAAACGAAGGGGATTCTCGCGAGTTTGGTTCCGTTATCGACGCAAATCGAATTTCATCAAGCACGTTTAATAATGTGTTAGATGCAACTGCATTCCCAGACCAAGCGATTCTTAGAAATAACAAATTCCTTGGAAGATTGTCAGCACTTAAATATAGTGGGGATACCGACGGAGATGGGGATTATGATGAATTACACATTATGGGGGGCAGATCATTCTCTATTAGAAATGCTTCAACCGGTGCAGTTGTTTTTGATTCGAAAGCATTGATGGAGCAAATTACCGCAAATCACCCTACGTTTGGTGCCATTTTTAATGCATCAAATGCTACAGGAGCTCCGGCATTAAAGAACAGAAGTGACGATAAGGGACCAGAGCCTGAAGGAATTAAGATTGCTCAGATTAATGGAAAAATGTACGCCTTTGTTGCATTAGAGCGAATCGGTGGAGCAATGATGTTTAATGTGACCAACCCAAATAATCCAATTTATGTGGGTTACGCAAACAACCGGTCAACTACACTTTCTGGACCAGACCTTGGTGCAGAAGGAATTATTTATATTTCAGCTGCGCAATCTCCAAATGGAAATGCCATTTTAATTCTTGCAAACGAAGTTAGTTCCACACTAAGTATCTATCAAATCAACAGTTGTGCAGAATTATCAGGTGCACCTATCTCCACACCGAATAATACGATTTGCGCTGGACAAAACACATCAATTACCGCGACACCAACAGCAAATGTAAGTTATGAATGGTTGCAAAATAACCTTCCCATTCAAAATGCCAATCAGGTGAATTATGCCGCTACAACAGCTGGGACCTACGCACTAAAAGTAACAAATAGTACATTAAACTGTGTAGACACTACCAACTCAATTCAAATAACGGTTAATGCACTCCCAGTTGTTTCTGCTGGACAAAATCAATCAGTTTGTACAGGCGCTAGTGCAACACTCAACGGTTCTGGTGCCTCTACGTATACATGGAACAACAATGTTACCAATGGTGTGGCATTTACCCCGGCAGCTACTCAAACTTATACTGTTACAGGTACTGATGCTAATGGATGCCAAAACACAGCGCAAGTTACTGTTACGGTAAATACCTTACCAGTTGTTTCAGCTGGACAAGCACAAACATTGTGTGCAGGAACTGGTGTAACACTCAACGGTTCTGGTGCCTTTACGTATACATGGAATAACAACGTTACCAACGGTGTTGCATTCACTCCTCAAGCAACACAAACATATACCGTTACAGGTACTGATGCTAATGGATGCCAAAACACAGCGCAAGTTACTGTCACTGTAAATGCCTTGCCAGTTGTTTCAGCAGGACAAGCACAAACGTTGTGTGCGGGAGCTACCGCAACACTCAACGGTTCTGGTGCTTCTACTTACTCATGGGATAACAACGTTACCAACGGTGTTGCATTCACTCCTCAAGCAACACAAACATATACCGTTACAGGTACTGATGCTAACGGATGTCAAAACACAGCACAGGTTAACGTTACTGTAAATGCCCTACCTGTTGTCTCTGCAGGACAAACACAAACGTTATGCGCGGGAGCTAGCGCTACACTCAATGGTTCTGGAGCTTCAACTTACACATGGGACAACAATGTGACAAACGGAGTTTCATTTACCCCAAGCACAACGCAAACATATACAGTAACAGGTATAGATGTTAATGGATGCCAAAATACTGCTCAAGTTTCTATAACAGTTAATCCACTTCCTATAGTTAATGCTGGATCTACCCAGAATGTATGTCCTGGAATTCAAGTTACCTTAACTGCAAGTGGGGCATCAACCTATGTATGGGATAACAACATCAGTAATGGTCAAGCTTTCACGCCAAATGCGTCAGGAATCTATACCGTTATTGGAACTGACCTTAATGGATGTAATGATACAGCCCAAGTTTCAGTTAGCATTTTTCCAGCGCCAGTAGTAAGTCTAGGAAATGATACCCTTGTATGTGAGTACAATTTCCCTATTACCATCAATGCTAATGGAAATCAAAACTTTTCGTATAGTTGGAATACGGGTGCGCAAGGTCAATCGCTTGTTGTTAATGCCGCAGGTACTTTTGAAGTGACCATGACGGACAACAATGGGTGTGAAGCAAGCGATGACATCATTATAGAATCAGATCCATGTGCAGGAATAATTGAACAAGGAATGAGTATTATTCTTTATCCGAATCCGTTTAATGAAAACGTTCAAATCACTTCCACTGAATCAATCGATGCACAACTTGAGGTGTATGGTTCAGATGGACGAATCGTTTACTCTACGCGAATGAACGGACAGCACGCAACACTTAGCCTAGCTAACTTGGCGCGTGGAAATTACATGGTGAAAATCTCACATAACGGTACAACCCATGTAACTAAACTTGTTAAGCAGTAAACCTTACCTACTACTGCAGCAAAAAAAAGGGGCTTCGGCCCCTTTTTTTTATACTCAATAAATCTAAATCTAATGCTTGATAATAACTTCACTGTTATCTACTCGGAATCTTGGTCCCCAAATGCCTGGCTCTGTTCCTTTACCAACAGATATAATCATATTGATTTCCGCTCCAAGCGGCAATCCTAATTTTCTTCGTACGCGCCATTTATCGAATCCTTCCATTGGACAGGTGTGAAATCCTTCTGCGGCTATGGATAGCATAAAGGTTTGTGCCGCCAACGCACAGGATTTGTGAACCATAATGCGTTGATCCGTTCTTCCGCCAAAGCGCATAAACGGCTTAAATAATCCACCAAAAAAACAAACAGATCGGCGAATCAAGGTATGAATCCCGAAAATATCCCTGCCATATAACAAGGGCATTACTTTACCATAGTAATCCAAACCGTTCTTTTCAATTTTATTGGGTTCACGATCGCCAAGGTGTTTAAGGATTTGGTCTTTATTCCAACGTGCTCGTCGTTTATATAAATCTCTTCGAGTAACAAAAACTACCAACTCCTTAGCGGAACTGGCTGCATTCTGACCAAGGCAAAGGGGAACGAACTCCTGTATAAGTTTTTTATCATGAATCCAGTGAAATTCCCATAATTGCATGTTACTGCTATTTGGCGAAAGCACCGTGCGTTCAAGGCTTCTTATCATAACCTCTTCAGGAACTTCTATTTCAGGGTTAAACTTTCTATTCGACCTTCTAAATTCTACAATCGACTGAAACGCTTCGCTGTGCATGGTGTAAATTTTTGACAAAAATAGTCCTTATCTCGCATTTCCTTGGTTTTTCCTACCTTTGTTTTAATGAATGACACAAGAAAACGCGTAGAAGTTTGTTTTACACCCGGTGAGTACACCTACTTCAAAGGTGAGTTTGAAATCGTAGTAGTGATTGATGTATTGCGCGCAACCTCTGCAATATGTGCTGCTTTTGAAAACGGCGTAGCCTCAATTATACCGGTACCAACCATCGAAGAAGCGTTGGCTTATAAACAGCAAGGGTATTTGGCTGGCGCTGAACGGAAAGGTCAGATTGTGGAAGGTTTTGATTTTGGCAATTCTCCGTTTTCATACATGAAAGAAGAATTCAAGGGGAAAGACATTGTCCTTACCACAACCAATGGCACAAAATCCTTAGACGTAGCTAAGGATGCAGATATCGTGGTGGTGGGTTCGTTTTTAAATTTAGAAGCGCTATTCCACTATCTTGAAGAAAAAGACATGAATATTCTTTGCCTGTGCTCTGGCTGGCAGGATAAATTCAATTTAGAAGACACGATTTGCGCAGGAGCGATCTGTGACTACTTAGTTTCGACAGGGAAATTCACATCTATTGAAGATTCTTCTATTGCAGCCAAATACCTTTATTTATCTGCAAAAGATAATTACATGGGATATTTAAAATCAAGTTCACATAGAAGACGATTAAAAAACTTAAATTTGAATGAAGACATAAAGTATTGTCTCACCCCGAATCAAACTGATGTTATTCCAATCTTGAAAAATGGCAAACTCGTTATCGCGTAAACTGCTTATTGCTGGGGTGGCCCTTCTCCCCTTCTTAATGTCTTATATCCCAAAAGAACTTTCAAAACCTCAATGGGGATTTTTTGGACATAAACGAATTAATCGCGTAGCGGTATTTACTTTACCTCCTGAATTATTCGGATTTTACAAAGAAAACATTGAGTTCTTGACTGACCACTCCGTTGATCCTGATAAACGCAGGTATGCAGTTGAAGGAGAAGCTGAATGTCATTACATTGATTTAGATCACTACTACAAACCGGGTGAAGATCCGTACAAGATCCTTCCGAAGTATTGGAAAGAAGCAGTTGAAAAATTTAGTGAAGATACCTTGCGCAGTTATGGCATCGTTCCATGGCATGTGTTGCACATGAAATATAAATTGCAAAAGGCCTTTGAGAATAAGAACATTGACCTTATCCTTAAATATTCGTCTGAAATCGGACACTACATCGGGGATGCGCATGTACCCTTGCACACAACAGAAAATTACAACGGCCAATTATCCGGACAAAAAGGAATTCATGGCCTTTGGGAAAGTCGCTTGGTAGAAATCAATGCCGAAGACTACGATTATTTTGTAGGTAAGGCTGGGTATAAGAAATATGTGCAAGATTACATTTGGGAAGCCGTAAAAGGATCACATAAAGCCTTAGATTCTGTATTGCGCATCGAAAAAGAACTGACGAAGAGTTTTCCTACAGACCGCAAGTATAGCTACGAGCAACGTGGAAACACAACAATCTCTACCTATTCTAGAGAGTTTTGTGAGTTATATCACAACCAGATGAATGGAATGGTTGAGCGCAGGCTTAAAGCTGCTGTGTTGGCTGTTGGTTCAATTTGGTATACAGCATGGGTAGATGCGGGACAACCTGATTTAAAATCCCTACAGAATCAAAAACCTTCCCCTGAATTATTGAAAGAAATGGAAGCGCTGGATGAGCATTTCCACAACGATAAGCATTTTGGAAGGATTTGCGATTAAGCTACTGCTTGATTATTTTTTCAGTAAATCCACCTTTATCTGTTCGAACTTCCAAGTAATAAATTCCTTTTGCTAACATGGAAGCATCCACTTCTTGCAACATCGTTTGAGTCCCCTCGAATTGCATGATTAATGCCCCGTGTGTATTGTAAATCAACACCTGCTGAATAGCAACCTCAGAATTCAACCCTTCGATAACAATGCGCTCGTTGAACGGATTCGGAAATACAGCAACATATTGTTCAGGATTTTCTGCCAATCCAGCACCTGTTTGTGCGCATGCGCATTTCTGCTTCACCCCCGTCGTATTTACCACTTGAGGTGCCGTATACGTTGCTTTTACCCAACATTTCTGACCGGTTTGTGTGTTCGAAGTATTTCGAATACGCAGGGTGTGCCAGCCTGAATTGGATGCATTCGCGGTATACGTTAAAGTTCCACTGGCAGAAAGTGTATCGATTACTTCACATTGTGCATTCAATACTTCTAGCGTAATCTGATTATTTGGATGTTCTGGATAGATAGTTACTGAAATGGCACTTGCTGAATCCGGGAAAATCCGACCTACAACGCGACAATCTCTACTGTTACTTGGTAAACTCCCGCCCTGCTGTAATGAAGCTGGGCTGCTATCCCCTAAATCATCGGCCATTTCCCACTCTTGTGTAATGCTTTCAGAAGGACGTACGTAATTCGTATTAATTCCAATTGGTGCCCAAACCGAATATCCCTTTCTTCCTGCAGCTGCGGATCCATCGCACGGAGGAATAGCAATATTCACTTGACCAGAACCATTCACGGTAACGGTAGCATTACCATTTGCACCGGAATAATCCTTCAATACAGTACCTGCCGGAAAGGTAGTTTGTACGCCCGTTAAATTCTGCCATGCCGTATAGTGATCATTTACCGCAATAAGCGCTTTTGCTCCTCGCTCAATCACTAAGGCGTCTTGCGCTTGCCAACGCACAAAATAAGCTCCATCCTTGAAATGTAAGTTTTGATGACACCAGATTAAATTCTCTATATCTGAATGTGTACCCAGCTCATTCGTGTCTTTGGGGTCATGACTGAATCGATTACCCAAGTAACCAATATCAAACAAATCCTCGAAAAACACTTCGGGTCCGCCATCAACCGCCATAGCAATTGCGTAGGCTACAGAAGCACGCGGATCGGTAACCTCAATTTGTTGTCCGATTTGAGAACCTGTATTCCAACCTGTAATATTCCCATTGGCTGATAGTGTTGGTCTGTATGTATCGTGATTATTCACAAACGGAACTGTTCTTCCGCGGTTTTGCTGTTGTGCATTAGGAATATTTCCAAGGTTATACGCCCCATTTTGCGTAATTACATCCTGTAAGGCAAAACGCAACGAAAAGTCAAAGGTCCCTGCCCTATTTTGGACGGCGGCACACCAGTTATCAATTTCACCCATATTTCCTACATATTCGCCCACAGCGTACATATCGTTTCCACCGCTAGCCCACAAGGCACTGTTTTGTAGATTCCAAAGAAAATCCTCTGTCGCATAGGTAGGAAAATGTTTTACTGCATCGATTCGAACGCCATCCCACCCCATTTGTTTCTTATACCAAATCAACCAGTTTCGCATCCCATTCCGCATATAATCTGTTCCTTGAGCGGGATTATAAATCGCATTACTGCTTAGTCCAAAGGCATTAGACTCATAGGATACATCCGGGCCCCAAAACGGCGAATTGATGTCATTGGTGCAACATGCATTGTTGTTATTTGGATAAAAATTCTGCCAATTCTTCGGGAAACGTCCTTCTCTTGAAAGGTAATTCGTTGCCGCTTCGTTAATCCCTGGTGTTTTAAAACATGTATATCTAAAATTCTTATACCGGTTGGTTTGACCGTCATCCATGGCGGCAGGATCTTGTCCCCCTTGTCCTAAGCTTGAACCTGCATTCGTTACGTGGTTTAGTACGATGTCTTGAATTACATCAATGCCATTTGCTTTCATAACCGCCATCATGCGCAGCAATTCATCCTTATCTCCCATTCGGGTTTTAATGGAGTTCTTTTGGTACTTTTCACCCAAATCATAGTGATCAAAGGGAGAATATCCTACGCTGTTGGTGCCAGAATTCTTGATTGTTGGGGGAATCCAAATGGCATCAATCCCCATGGATCGTAACCTAGGAGCTAACTCTGTTAAATAATTAGCCCAACCGTTCGGATAATTAGCATTCCAATAATCCCACCAAAACCCTTGCAATAAAACCTGTCTATTTGTTGGATTTACTTGCGCAATTGGACGTATTGAAGGAAGCAATAATCCAACAAAGAGCAATAAACTAAAAGGTGATTTTCTCCATTGATAAAACTGCATGTGCTTGATTTTTAAGTCTTAATGAAACCTCACTTGAACCTAAGTTCTCAATCGTTCCGCCGTGTTGATTTACCTCAATTCGTAAGGGTTGGTTTTTATATAAAATCTGGAAATGATATTGCTTCCAAGCTTCAGGAATGCTTGGATTAATTGTTAATCCGTCTTCCCCGATTCGAACTCCTGCCAATCCTTCCACCAAACTTAACCACGTACCAGCCATACTGGTGATGTGCAAGCCTTCATCCGCCTCGTGGTTGTAATCATCTAGATCTAAGCGAGATGTTCGAAGATACAATTCATATGCTTTATCCATCCTTCCAATTGCCGCTGCGATAACTACGTGAACGCAAGGACTTAACGAGGATTCATGAACGGTTTTTGGTTCATAAAAATCAAAATTCTCACGCAAGGTCTCCAGATCGAAATGGTCTTCAAACAAATACAATCCTTGCAATACATCCGCTTGTTTTATAAAGATGGATCGTAAGATTCGGTCCCAACTCCAATGCTGATTTATTGGACGTTCAGATACCAGAATATCAGACACGCTTAATTGCTCCTTGTCCATGAAGCCGTCTTGCTGTAGGAAAATACGGGTTCCTTCAAGTTTAGGGAAATAGACATTTTCAGCAATTTGTTTCCAATCCGCACATTCTTTTTCACTCAATAAGGCGGTTGTTTCTGAGGTAAAATCAGACTCACATTTCAACGCATACTCGATACACCATTTGGCGATATAGTTTGTGTACCAGTTATTATTGATGTTATTTTCATACTCGTTTGGTCCGGTTACGCCAAGCATAACATACTGTTTCTTGTCTTCCGACCAATTGAAACGCTGTGCCCAAAATCTAGCGATTCCATTCAATACCTTACGTCCCTTATCTTTAAGGTAATCAGCATCTCCGGTATGTCTTACGTAGTTGTAAATACCAAAGGCAATTGCCCCATTTCTATGAATTTCCTCGAAGGTGATTTCCCATTCATTGTGACATTCTTCGCCGTTCATAGTAACCATGGGATACAACGCAGCACCGTTTTTAAATCCAAGTTTCTCTGCGTTTTCGATGGCACGATCCAATTGATTGTAGCGATATACCAAGAGCTGTTTAGCTACTGCTGGTTCTGCGGTTTTCAAATAAAAAGGCAAACAATAAGCTTCTGTATCCCAATAGGTTGCGCCTCCATATTTCTCACCCGTAAAGCCTTTTGGACCAATATTCAATTGGGCATGCTTTCCTGTATAGGTTTGGTATAATTGAAAAACATTAAAGCGAATGCCTTGTTGAGAAGCTACATCTCCTTCGATAACGATATCTGCTTTACTCCAAATGTTATTCCATGCCGTTTTATGTGAAGCTAACAAGGAATTAAACCCTGAAACATAGGCATCCCTAACCTTATTGATTGCTCTTGGAATAACCGAAAACTCGGAATGGTGCACCGTTGACACGATGCTAACATATTTCTTGAGCGTGTATGTGTTTCCTTGCTCTACAAAGTGCTCAAAGTTATTTTCTACATAAAAATCGCTTGATGCGATGTTTGGATGTATCGTTAGTAAATCCTCATTTCTCCAAAAAGAAAAACGCATGGCGGTCGCTACGCTGAACTTAGTTTTCTTAGTTCTAGCACAGATGTAGGCTTTTTTAATATCCACCTTGTGGCTATCTTCTTCCCAGAAAAATTCATCGTAATTGGAATCATGGTTATGAACCTTCCCGTCTAGGTATGGAGTAAACTTGATATTCCCACTAAAATTCAATGGGATTACAGTATATTGAATCGCCGCTAATTCATCATCATCCATGGAGCAAAAGCGAATCGATTCAACCTGAAGCTCTTTACCCTGCGCAAATTTCACCTTGAAACGACGTGTTAAAACACCAGTTTGCATGTCTAATTCACGATAAAATGCGCTAGGTTTTTGCACATTAAGATCCAATAGCTCGCCATCGACTTCAATGTTAATGCCAATCCAATTGCATGCATTGAGGACTTTAGCAAAATATTCAGGGTACCCGTTTTTCCACCAGCCTACTCTTGTTTTATCTGGGTAATACACTCCCCCTACATAGCTCCCCTGCAGGGAATCACCAGAGTAATGTTCCTCAAAATTAGCCCGTTGACCAAAGGCACCGTTACCAATACTAAAAATACTTTCCGCTTGTTTTTGCTTGCTTGGATCGAACTTTTGCTCAATAATCTTCCACGCATCGATCTCAAATAAATTATGCATACGCTTCTAACCTAAATTCTGTCAATTCATTAAAATATACATCAGCTACCCCTTTCAACATGGGATTACCAACTCCTATCGCTATAAACCCACCGGCTTTTGCAGCGGCAATTCCACTGTTTGCATCCTCAAACACTAAGCAATCCGAAGGCGCAAGTGCTAAGGCCTTAGCTCCATTCAAAAACACTTCAGGATCAGGCTTGGGATGAGTAACTCCGTTGCCATCTATTATTACGTCAAATAAATCAGTGATTCCTAAACGGGTCAAAATCATCGGTGCATTCTTGCTGGATGAACCTAAGCCAATTTTCACCCCCATGGATTTAGCCTGCAGTAAAAGCGCGTGCACACCAGGCAACAAATCATCCTTGGACAAGGTGGTAATGGAATCTAAATACATGTCATTTTTAAAAACAAGCAAGGATTCGAATTCTTCGGCACTCACTGTTTTATTCCCAAGCTTGAGTATTTGCTTAAGGGAATCTACCCTATTCACCCCTTTTAACGCTTCATTGTCATGTTCAGAAAAGGCAATCCCTAATTTACTTGCTGTTTCTCGCCATGCTTCAAAGTGATTTTTTTCGGTGGAAACAATGACGCCATCTAAATCAAATAGCAATGCTTTAATCCTAGCCACGCGCAACGGTTTTATCGGTGATCAACAAATTACATAACCCGGCGATAACCAAAGAAACGCCTGCTAAAAGCATGGGTGCAATGGGAGAATCCCCAAAAACTTTCGATAATAAATTTACACCGCCAAGTGCTGCAACAATTTGTGGAATGACGATAAACATATTAAAAAGGCCCATCATTAAGCCCATCTTGGTTTCATCAACAGAACTCGACAACATGGCATAGGGCATGGAAAGAATACTGCCCCACGAAAAACCAATCAAGGCAAAGCAAATCCATAAATAAGATGCATCCGGAATAAAACGCATGGAAATAAATCCGATACCGCCCAAAATCAATGAACCTAAATGAATCCATTTGCGATTAACGGTTCGCTTAGCTGAATAAAACGTTAACAACAAGGCGAAAACCATAGACGTTAAGCCATAAATACCCATGTTGGATCCCACCGAATCCGAGGCATGTTGATACGCCACATTCATGGCTTCAAAGGTGGATTTATCTGTCGCTACGTTCAGATTAAACTCGGATTTATTAGGTGCTGGCGCGTTATATACATGGGCGGTAAGTGCGGGCGTTGCCATACTCCACATGGTGAAAAATGCAAACCAACTGAAGAATTGGACAACACCTAACTTCAGCATGGTAGACGACATGGTTCGAACCGAATCCAGAAAGTCTTTAATGAAATTCCCTTGTTTCTTTTGTGCCTTAAATTGATCTTCATCTGCCGGTGGATATTCTTTCGTGGTTAACACAGTGTAAAGAATACTCAACAGAAACACCAATGCACCAATTCCGAAGGCTACTTTAACGTTGTCAGGAATCACAGTTTTGTCATCGGATTCAGGAAAACCTAATTGCGTTACCATCCAGGGTAAGTTTGAAGCTACCCACGTTCCTATTCCTATAATCAAGGTTTGTAAAATAAACCCATACGAGCGTTGACTGTCTGGTAATTTATCGGCTACTAGGGCACGAAAAGGCTCCATACTGATGTTAATCGATGCATCAAGCACCCAAAGAAAACCAGCTGCAATCCATAATTCAGGAGAATAAGGAACAAAAAACAACGCAAAAGAACTTAGAATTGCCCCTATCAAAAAGTAGGGTTTACGCCGACCAAGAGTAATAGACCATTTGCTGACCTCAGAATTGTTATTAATCGAAAGCCACGTACGATCCGATAAAAATCCGATGATTGGCTGAACAATTAATCCTGTAAGAGGTGCAGCAATCCAAAGCCCCGGTATTTCATCCGGTGTTGCACCGAGGGTTTGAAATATGCGTGACATATAGCCTCCTTGTAAAGCAAACCCAAACTGGATTCCCATAAATCCGAAACTCATGTTCCAGATTTGCCAAAAACTTAGTGCTGGTTTATTGATTTTTTCCATAGGATTATTTTTCAAGAACTAAATATCCCCATGGTGAAAGTTCAATTGGCTTCTTTTTTATCTTAAAACATTTACCAGTAAACACGTTGGTGAACTTTGCTTTAGAATCAGTTGGCCCCGTAACCGCTTGTGCTTCCTTGGATAAATTTAAATAAAATACCACTTCGCTACCAAGAGCATTGACTGATGTTCGATGAATAATAAGTACCTTCCCATTATTCACTAATTCTGTTCTAATCAATGAATTCGTGCGATCGGCGGCTAAGCACACATTGTTTTTCAAGGAATTCAATGTAGTATAGAACAAGACTAAATCCATTTTGTCCCAGTTAATTTGATCCTTTTCAAAAAACAGTAGTCTACGATCTAATGATGTTTCCTGTCCGTTGTAAATTAGGGGCATTCCATTTAAGGCATAGGAAAGCACTGCCATCACAAAGCGAGCGTCTCCCATGCGTTCCATTTCTGTACCATTCCATGAATTTTCATCATGGTTAGAAGTAAAATACATTCGAAACGCATTAGTAGGGTACTCTCGATCTTCTTTCACTAAATAGGTCAGAATTTCTGATGGTTCTGTTTTTCCTTGGGCAATTTTATTCATGATGTGGT
>CANHSL010000071.1 GCA_947463385.1 Flavobacteriales bacterium | reverse complement strand
TCTTACTTCATGGTTAGAAAAACCGTTATCTCCAGCATGGGGTGGTACAGGTGATTTTTCTGTCGTAAGAGACAGTATAAATAACCGATGGTTAGCATATTATGTATGTCCTGATGGAATTGGTATGGCTGAATCGAAGGATGCACTTGCTAAACCAGGGACCTGGAAAAAGTATGACAAGGGTTCCTTTAGTACTTCCGGACTCGGTGGAAAAGGGGACGCATTATCATTCTCAAAAGGGAAATATACCGGAGGGAATCCATCGCTAATATATTATAAACCCCTAGGAGTTTGGATGTTAGCTTACCATGATTGGGCAGATAAAGGCATATACTATACCTATTCCTACGATCTAGAGCATTGGGGAGAGGCGAACTTAATTTTATCCAATCCCGGAAGTCCGGAAAGAATATGGTATCCTACATGGATAGCAGAACGTAGTGATCAATATTCGGAGGGAAAACTATTTCTAGCCTATGCCCATTGGGATAACATTAATTTACCTTACCGTAATTTCGAGTTAGCAGAAGTCCAGGTTTTGGGACTGTCAATGCCTCAAGTGACTGAAGAAGGTTGGTTTACGCAATCGAATTTGGTCTTAACTCAATCCACGAAAGTTTCATTGGCCTTATTTGATACGTTTGGCAAGTTAGTTTACGAGTATTACCATGAGGAAACCTTACCCGCAGGTACCTATTACATTAATTTAGCGCCTTATTTGGCACCGGGGATATCCTTCCTTAAACTGACTTCATCCCTTGGCGAAAAAACCCAAAAAATCATTCGATTTTAATAGAAATATCAGAATTCTGATATACAGTACATTGATGTTGATTAATCGGTTACAAAGTGGGCTGAATTTAAGGCGAGCACCTTATAGTTGGAATCAATTAAACTCCCGCCTTCTGGTATTTCATCTGAAAACGTGAATGCATTGTCCTCAAAGAAATACGCAACAAAGGGTGCAAGTACCAAACACATTTTCAATGCCTTTGCCTCCACTGGATTGATTTGCTGATGGAATTGCCGAACCACATTAAATAAGCTGCTAAAATTTTGTTTCTCGTTGGTGAGCGAATCTACCCGAACGCGTAAGCCGGGTTTTTCCGGATTTTTTCCTTCATAAAAATGAACGGGAAATTGCATGTAGACACCGCCGTGCAGCCGTAAAATCACATAAGGAAAGATTCCATACCCCTGAGCGCGTTTTTCTGCACTCAGGGGAAATACATCATGAGAACTCATGCTTCGATTTCTTTGATCATTACTTCTTCTGTTTGCTCTAACTGAAAGGGGAGCGGAAGCGGCATTAAGACAATAAACCGTGCTTGAGATTGAATCATAAAAGCTCCGGTGTTACGGTTTTGACAATAGGTAGCCCCTGTGAAATAACGGTCTTCCCCAAACTGAAGTACCACACAATCTTTGAATCCGCTGAGGTCGAGTAGGGTGGTTAATCCATGATGACTAACTTCAATCAGTAGCGGTAAATCTACGCTGGTACTCGGAAAAGTAACCTGGTGGGTTGTTGCAGCAATAAGCTGCGCATTCATCTTGGCAATCATGCCATTTTTTAACCAAACAATCACTTGTTTTTTCATACAATTAAATTTAAACGTGAATAAACTTAGTTGCATTTCGAGCTTAGGGGTAAACCAACGTTTATTTTGACTTTACAGTCCGTATCGTTTTACCACCGTGGTGTCTTCACTCGGTTGGTACCATTTAAGGTTCGAAATACAATGTGAAGGTAATTGTTTTTTTTAAATTGGTTACAAAATTGCCCATTCATAAACAAATTGAACTGTTTTGGGTTATGATTTTACTACTACATCAAATAACCTAACCATGCATGACCTTGTCCGATTCGATTATCTATGATTATGTTTTTCTTGGACTAGGGTGTGGAAACGGACTCATGTTACTTCAGTTAGAAGCGGAAGGCTTGTTGACCAATAAACGCATCTTGGTCATTGAACCGGAGTTCATCATAAAGAACGACCGAACCTTTTGTTTTTGGATGGAACCGGAACGGGTTAAGTCATGCTTCTTATCTACTATGGTTGAAACACAGTGGAGTAAGGTGCATGTGGGGGAAGCGGTTCAATCTTTAGATCCGCTTCGTTACTATCGCATTTCGGGGAGAACTTTGAGTGAAAATGTTCATTCCGTACTTACCCGGGAAAACGCTCGAATCATTCAAGCGAGGTATGATGGAATCCCTTCAAAGGATGGCGAAAACGCACAATTGACGATCTTGGGGGAGCAGCTTACCGCTTCACTTGTTTTTGATAACCGTCCACCAAGTTATGCTGAGTCAAATGCAAGTGAAACACGCTTGTTTCAGAGTTTTTATGGGTGGGAAATTACATCTGAGCACCCGGTGTTTGATGCGGATTGTTTTACGATGATGGATTTTAATGTGCAGCAAGAAGGAGCTACGCAGTTTATGTACGTTCTGCCTTTCGATGCACATCGCGCCTTGGTAGAAATCACCCGATTTGGCGAGGCCTTACTTCCTTCGGAACGTGCAGAGCAGGCACTGATAAGCTATTTAACCGAGCATTCTATCAGTTATTCGATTGAGGACAAAGAAAAAGGAGTAATTCCGATGTTTAGCCAAGCGATTTCAGTGAACACATCCAGCAACACGTGGATTAATACAGGGGAGCGCGCGGGCATGTTGAAACCGAGTACAGGGTATTCCTTTGAACGTTCTTTTACGTATGCTAAACAGGTGGTTCAGGGAATTAAAGCGAACAGCAAACCTTACCTTGATAAAAAAACACGCTTTGCTTATTACGACCGCTTGCTGCTGCAATTGCTTCGAAATCAACCGGCGAAAGGCGCATTAATTTTCACCCAGTTGTTTAAGCAAAATTCTGCGATCAAGGTATTTAAATTTCTAGATGAGCGCAGCACCTTAGGAGAAGACCTTCGAATCCTAAAGAGCCTCCCGTTTGGACTTTTTGTTGGCGCCGCCGTGAAGGATATGGTTTGGAGGAGTTCAAAGGTTTTACAATGGTTGACCCCAATGCTGGTACTCAGCTGTTTGGTCTTTTTACTTCAAGCGCAAGGACAAATGTCTTTGGTTTATGGGGTCTTGGGTCTTGGAATGGTTGTCCTTGGAATTCCACATGGCGCCTTAGATCACCTGCATGCACTAAAAAAACCGTGGGGGTGGAATATGTTAGGCTATGTGTTGATGTACCTTGGGCTTGGGGCTTTGATCCTTGGCGTTTTTTCGCTAAGTCCATGGGGTGGATTACTTCTTTTTCTTGGTTATTCCATGTGGCATTTTGGGGAGGCGGATTTTGCACATTGGCGTTTTGGAAGGTCGGGCATGGCTTTGCTCTGGGGAGGCTACATTTTGGGAGGTATCCTGGGAAGTCATGTGCATGAGACGGTTACGATTTTACGTGAAATGAGGGTGAACGTTCCTTTGGATCTGCTTGCTAATCATACGTTTGGCACGTGGTGGATTCTATCAGGTGGTGCTTTTTTTATCGGATGGAAAAGAAATCGATTCATAACAACAAGTGTGCTATCGCTCCTGATTTTGAGTGCCCTTCCCTTGATTCCAGCCTTTGCTGTTTTCTTTATTTTTCAGCACAGCTTCCATGGATGGAAGAAGTTGAAGGAATTGAACTCCGAATCGGATGTGCAACAATGGATTAAGGCACTGCCTTTTACCTTGGGTGCTTGTTTGTTGTTTGGACTGAATGCGTATTTCGAATCGTTCACTTGGGGACAAGTTTTCATATTTCTGGCCGCACTCAGTTTCCCGCATGTGGTGCTTATGGCTACCCTGTACCGAAAATCCTCAGTAGGAGCCTGATCAGCCCTATTCTTCCGAACCGCCTTTTTTAGATTTTCTGTAGAGATAGGCTTCGTAAATGAAGCGTTTCGCAAAGCGCACTTGCTTGTCTGAATTCAAGAACTTTTTAAACACATTGGCATTCACCCCAAAGTACTCATACGTTGAGCCGTCACTGAATGTGATTTCCAATAACAGTCCTTTGTGCTTGAAATCGGTGATTCCACATTCCATGATGGTTTGCTGATATTCTTGGAGCGTTGCTTCCTTGGTTTCTGGAGCAATACTCACTAAAAAATGATATCCATCAACGATTTGTCGACCCATGAGTTCGGCCTCTACTTTCATTGGATCATCGTCTTGAAACTTGTCAGGATGCCATTGTTTAACTAAACTTCTATAGGTTGATTTTAGCGCACCTAATTCAATCTGGTCTTCGATTTGAAATAATTTTTTGTATTGATTGATGCGTTTCATGGAGGTGGGAGATTTGAGGGCAAAGGTAGGTAAAAAGGACGGCGTGCGAAAATTAACCGAAACGCTTAAGTTTTCAGGCGATTATTTGAACTTTTTAGTAAACTTCGTGTTTCAATTTCATACAGTTTCTTATGCGAAAATCAGGTTACGTTTTTACACCCTACGATGCTCCAGACCAAACACCATTCGAAACCTTATTCGACGTGTTCATGGAAATTATTACCCATACGTCCGGAGATATGGAAGAAGCCATGGAGTGGATGAACGTAATTGACCAAGAGTACAAGTTAACCACCGAGGACTATACCATGGATGATTTCATTGAAGACCTCAAGAAAAAAGGGTATTTGAGGGAAGAAATTCAACCAAATAAGCAAGGAGGCTTGTCGATTACAGCCAAAACGGAACGTACCCTTCGCAAGAAAGCCATGGATCAAATTTTCGGAAAGATTCGAAAAAATGGCATGGGAAATCATAAATCTAAAAAGAGTGGTCAAGGCGATGAGTCAACGGGTGAGTTTCGGAATTTTCAATTTGGCGATTCTGTGGAACACATTTCGGTGACGGAAAGCTTAAAGAATGCTCAAATAAACAACGGGATTGGCGAGTTTAAATTAACGGAGCAGGATTTAGTGGTGGAAGATACGCACCATAAATCGCAAATGAGTACGGTGTTAATGATCGATATTAGCCACAGCATGATCTTGTACGGGGAAGACCGAATTACACCGGCAAAAAAAGTGGCCATGGCCTTGGCGGAATTGATTACCACATCATATCCAAAAGATACCTTGGATGTTATTGTGTTTGGTGATGACGCATGGCCAATAAAAATCAAAGATCTCCCGTACTTGAATGTGGGACCATATCACACCAATACGGTGGCAGGATTGGAATTGGCTATGGATATCTTGCGCAGGAAACGTAATACCAATAAGCAAATATTTATGATTACCGACGGTAAACCGAGTTGCCTTCGCTTACCAGACGGACAATATTACAAAAACAGCAATGGCTTAGATGATTACATTGTAGAGAAATGCTACACCATGGCAGCGCAAGCACGAAAAATGCACATTCCCATTACGACTTTTATGATTGCACAGGATCCGTATTTAATGACCTTTATCGAGGAATTTACGGCATCAAACAAAGGAAAAGCCTTTTTCACGGGATTGAAAGGACTCGGAGAAATGATCTTTCACGACTATGAAACAAACAGAAAAAAACGAATCAACTAAAAAATGAATACTTCCCTAAGCACATTTGGTGCACTCAAAGCATCTGGATACCAACCGAAATCCATTAAAACTGAATTAAGAGATAACCTAATTCTGAATATTCAAGCGGGGAGAAATTCGTTTCCAGGAATGCACGGGTATGAACAAACAGTAATTCCTCAATTGGAGCGCGCCATACTGTCTAAGCACAACATCAATTTACTGGGATTGCGTGGGCAAGGAAAAACAAGAATTGCCCGTCTCATGGTTAATTTGTTGGACGAGTATATTCCCTATGTGGCTGGGAGTGAGATGAATGATGATCCGTTTCAACCCATCAGTCGCTATGCCCGGGATATAATCGCCGAAAAGGGAGATGATACACCAATATCGTGGCTCCATCGTTCGGATCGGTTTTTTGAAAAATTAGCTACTCCGGACGTAACCATCGCTGATTTAATTGGGGATATCGACCCCATCAAAGCGGCTAACCTAAAACTGAGTTATGCCGATGACCGGGTGATACATTTTGGGATGATTCCGCGGGCGAACCGCTGTTTATTTGTAATCAATGAATTACCTGATTTACAGGCACGAATTCAGGTGGCCTTGTTTAACATGTTAGAGGAAGGGGATGTGCAAATCCGAGGGTTTAAACTGCGTTTACCACTCGATGTTCACTTCGTGTTTACTGCGAATCCAGAGGATTACACCAACAGGGGGAGCATTGTTACGCCACTCAAAGATCGAATCGGCTCACAAATTTTAACCCATTATGCGCCCACCATTGAAATTGCAAAACAGATAACGCATCAAGAATCAGCGCACTTAGACCAACGCCTGTGCACGGTACATGTTCCTGAACTCGCCAAGGATATCTTGGAGCAAATAGCATTTGAAGCACGCGACAGTGAGTATATTGATCAAAAAAGCGGCGTTAGTGCACGCATGAGCATTACGGCCTATGAGAACTTAATTAGTACGGCGGAACGTCGCGCCTTGATGAATAATGAAACGGAAACAACCGTTCGGTATAGCGACTTGCTTGGCATGATTCCATCACTTACTGGGAAAATGGAATTGGTTTACGAAGGAGAGCAGGAGGGAACGTCCTTTGTGGCGGAACACTTAATCAGTGCAGCGACGAAAACATTGTTCCTACAATCTTTTCCGAAAATCGAAAAGTTAAAAAAACAAGACCAAGAAACGGCTTATGATGAGGTGTTACAATGGTTTTTTGATGCGGATGAAATGGAGTTGTTGGAAGAAGCACCGGAGAAAACGCATCTGAAAGCCTTACTAGCCATAAAACCTTTGCAGAAATTAGTGCAGCATTATTGTCCGCACGTAACGAAAGCCGATCTTCCGTTCCATATGGAGTTTGTACTTTGGGCCCTGGTGGAATTTAAGCAACTCTCCAAGAAAAGAACGGCTGCAGGTCTTTCATTCAATGACCTGTATGGTGAATTTTTAACGGGACTGTAGGTGACATCCTAGTTGCTTGGTGAATAGGCTTCATCGATCATCCATTTTTCACGCATTCGGAAAGCAGGTATTGTTTGTCTTTTGGCTTTGTTGGCCGCTATGTTTGGTTTTACGCCCTTTTGCAATGCCCATTGTGAAAGAGGAATTATTTTTTTTGCGGTAAGTATCGTTATCCGTTTATGTAAAGATTCTTGTAAAAGTAGTGCAAACAACTCGGTGAAACCTCCAAATTTCATAGTCGACTGATGCTGTGTAAATAGTGGGTAGTATTCAGTGTGTTTGCTTTTGTTTTGAATGATAATGGGTGGCAATCCAAGGTGCATGAGTTGCAGGTTAATCAATACTCTACCCATTCGCCCATTTCCATCAACAAAGGGGTGTATGGTTTCAAATTCCGCATGAAAATGCGCCACAGCATCTAAAAAATAAGGGGATTTATGCTGGATGTAATGATCCACCAACTCTTGAATTAGGGTAGGGACAAACTGCGGATTTGCGCCCAAGTGATTCCCAACGCGTACCCATTCTTTTCCAGTTCTAAAGCGTCCCGCGATAGGTTCGTCAATGTTGGTAAGTAATGTTTTATGTAAGGCTAAGATGCGTTTGATATTCAATGCCGATTTATTCCTCTCTAATAAGGATTCGGTAAGTTTTGCTAAATTTTTGGCTTCGAACACTTCACGCACGTTGACGTTTCGTGCTAAGGTGCCACCGGAAAGAATTTTTTCGGTGTCTTCCAAGGTAAGGGTCGAGTTTTCGATGGCGTTTGAGTTATACACCATTTCAGGGATTTCGGTTAGGGTTATTTCTTTAAGTGCAGCTTGATTCCCTTTTGCCAAGTTGATGTATTGCTGATGTAATACGTCAATTTTATCTTTGGTCGTCTGGTTTATCATATTGTGCCTTGGTATTTACCGTGAAAAAACAAATAAAAATATAATATTTCACGATAAGTTGCAAAGATTTAGTTGGAAATACTAGTTTAATTTCCGCTGGGTGCAAAGGTCCCTGAGTTTCCACCGAAACTTTAGTGAAGGTGAAAGTAGTCCGAAGGACGTATCGAAGGGCGCACCCAGTGGAATAATCTTAAAGAAAACTCCACCAAAAGCATAGATCATATATTTTTTCATTAAATAGAAACCAGTTTCCCCCTTTCGATTTTGATTGGTTGTTTGGTTTTAAATCGTCTATTCTTTAATATTTGGTTAATTTTATCGATGACTTATTTCAAGCTTAGCTTGACTTAAATGTATCGCATGAACAGATGTGATTCTAGTCATGAATGTTCATGTTTTTAATTGTTTTAACCCGTGTTATGAAAGCGAATGTATCTATTGAAGTGCTTAAACAGGAATCATTCCAAGGGCTTGAGCATTTTAATGTGTTTATTCTCCTTCAAGCGCTTTCGGTTCCAGAAGCATTAGATGAAAGTTATTACATAAAGCATGTGATCCCTCGCTCAGATGGCACAAATCGCGTATTGTTCGAACCAAAACCCGTGCTAAAAGAGGCTCAACATCAATTGCTTCAGTTCATTTATTCCATAGAAAATTCTAATGGTTCGTTTGGAGAATTTCAACGGTTCAAGGATAAATACGCACTTTCTCCCTGTGCTACGGCGTACAGACAAGGAATGAATGTAGTTGATAATGCCCGTTTTCACATTGGAAATGAGGTGCTCTTGAAAGTGGATATTAATGATTTTTTTGGCAGCATTCAAGCAGCGAACATGACAGGGATGTGGGTTGAGCTCCTCTTTTGTAAGTCCTATTATCTCAGAAAAATAGGGGCTATACCTTCTCAAACTGATGAAAGCGAAGAACTTCAATTTTTTAATGAATTAGCCCGAAAAATCACGGTGCTTACTTCTTTAAATAATCAGTTGCCACAAGGGAGCCCAACCAGTGGGGCCTTGGCCAATTTATTTTTAGCGGGTTTTGATCGAAGGGTTCTTAATTTTTGTGTACGCCATCGACTGAATTATTCAAGATATTCGGATGATATGACCATTTCAGGGGCTATCCACGACCTTCAGCCGGGTAAAGTCTTGCATTACCTGAATATCCTTCTAAGAAAACGAGGACTTAAACTGAAACATGCCAAAACGAAATTGATTCGAAGAAATAATCGGCAGGTAGTTACAGGGATTGTAGTGAATGATAAAAAGACGGCAGGAAGGGAGTATAAACGTTGCCTCCGGCAAGCTATGCATTACCTGAAGAAATTTGGAGAGGAGCACATTCGTCGTCAGCAAAAGTCAACGGAAGCTTATCTTGGCGAATTGAGCGGAAAGATTAATTGGGTCTTGCAAATTGAAAAATCTGACAAAGAATTCAATCGATATAAATCAGAATTATCCATCATAAAGCGCTTTGTTCGTCAAGGAAAGTTCATCTCAGATGCGGTCGAGTATTTAAAATCTTTGGAGCTGAGCAAACTTCAGTTAACATCTTCAGAAACCGTCACGGTGGGTGATTTGGAGTGGATGGCAACGGATCTTGTAGCCGAAGCCAATCAAGACCTTGGAATCTATACATTCATGCGCAGAGGGAAGCCTCGGTCCTTTTTTACGGAGCAAGCAATTCTGGATGCGCTGAACGCCTATCCCGGGTGGCGCTTACCCACTGAGAATGAGTACAAAGCCTATTTTCAAGGAACAAATTATACGGATCGAATTCTCATGGGCTTGAATGCACCTTGCGATCCACGCTATAACGGCTATGTTGATATCAATGGATTCCGATTCTTTAATCGCATGGGGGCTTATTGGACCAGTGACCTCAGTGATGTACCGCACAAGAAACGTGCTCGAAATCGAATGGGTCGAAATGTGGTATGTGTGTACGCTAAATCATGGAATAAATTTCTACACCTGACATCGAGTGCTTATCGACCCCTTACCCCAAACAGCGATTCGAGAGTGGTTAATAACACCAGCCCAATTACGAACCCGAACAGCTTCTTTTATGATCCGTTTTCCTCGGAGAATTTTCACGGAGAAAAAAACCTGGCTGCAGGAGCCTATGCCATTCGTCTTGTACGGGATGTGAAGGTGCAAATGGAGCAGCCTAATTTTACCTGGACAGCCGACGTATGGAACAGGATTGCTTCGAGTAGGTTTTCGGTTAACCTGGAAAAGTATCAAATTAATGTTATTCCACGCCAGGTATTGCATGCATGGCAATCCTCCTCTATGCTTTTTGCGCACAACAACCTGACCGCGTTTGATTTGGCGGACTGTAATGTCATCAAGCGCTTAGACCTAGAGCACAATCAGCTGAAATCCTTTGATTTTTCTTCGGTTTATCCTGGATTAAAACACTTGTTGTTGAAAGGAAACCCCTTGGATGAGACCCTTAATATTCCGTGGAAGAACTTATTCCAGACCTTGCATGAACTAAGCTTGAATGCGATTCCTGAAACACTTTGTTCCCGTTCCTTACCCGAGATTTATCTTGATGCGTTAAAAGGTGAACAATGGATTGAGGTTCATTCAGATTCAGACTTAGACGCACTTATTTTATCAGGAACACAGGTAAGTCATTTGTTGGTACATTTTACGGTTGGAACCGATTCTATTGCATCGGAATCTCTCTTTAGCAAATTAAATCAACTTGAACCGACCAACTTGTTTGTACGCGTAGGGCCTAAGGATGCACGCTTGACCGCATTAATTGATCGGCTTAAGATACAGGGTGAATGTTCTGAACTGCATATTGCCGAAATTCAACAGTATTTAGCGCAATGTGCCTGGGAATCAAATCCTGAATTCCAATGGCTTAAAAAACAAATTTCGTTCTATCCCGAAGCACTTAGCTCGAACGCGATACGAAATTTCGTTCTTGACTTGTCTTGGTTACCCAATCTATCCTTCCATGGGGATTTTAACATAAAGCCAGACAGCTATCAGTTACTTCATCCCGGAATGCACCCGATGCATGCGCCTTCTACGTCCGGCGTTTTCCATCGCCCAACATTTTTAATAAAACTGCTAGGTGTTCGATTTGATGCAGAGCTTTCCACCGATGTTGAATTGTACTATCCCTTAGCGAGTAATGGAAATCGGGTTGTATTAAGAAACATTCACTTGCTCTTACCAAGGAATCAGGAGCATGTAGGCGAATGCATACTGGTACTCACAGGTAAGGGCGAAAAGCAGGTGGAACGAGGCCGCTTAGAAATGACCTTCCCACGCGCTCAAGGACTTAAAGAGATTTTAGCATATGTTAATAATCAGAAAGAAATTACTTCGATTGTGCATTATCCAAAGTCAATTTCTTCCATGCCTTTGCTTGGCTTAACCCTCCAATATGATGTCTTTGTTCTAAGCTTACCCTTGGAAACTGTATATAAAAAGGATCGAATTAATGCTAATTTCTCCCTGGTGAGTCGAGATACGAATAAAGGCGATTATTACCACGATTATGTATGCCAAGATTTTTCAGACGATTTGCATGCAGACAATCGGGTGCTACTGAGCAAGGAGAATCACCTTTCCGAGTTAAAAATATTCCCGGTCCTAAAGGTGTTAGAACACCCCCGGGTAAAAGACAAATATGAACGGCGCAACAAGGCAAAGCCTTATGTAATTCGAAAGGGATTATTTACGCTACCTAAGGGATCAAGAGAAGAGGTCCTAGACCAACTAAAGTCAGGGGAAATCCAGGCAAAGCACCTTCCAAAGATTTTCAGAAAGGATCGGGAGATCATGTTGGAATCCATCAAAAGGAACCCGTTTACTATGGTTTTTGCGCACAAAGGCTTGAAGGAAGATGCGGATTTTGTACTGCAGGCAATGGCCATTAGTTTACGAACCTTGGTGTTTTTAACGCGAGATCTTTATCTCAATAGAAACCGTCCCGATGCTGTTTTACCAAAGGTTCTCGACGAATTGATGCGCAGATTGGAACCCCATGAATTTAACTTTATAGTGTATAAATTAAGCACCTTTATTCATGTGAATATGCAAGAGTTTAGGAGTTTTTATTTTGAACCCCATGCGGAGATCGGTGCGGCTTCGTTTGCTTCTTTCGAGCAAGAACTGGAGGTTCGATATGATACTTCTCGGGCAGGCATGTATAAGCCAATTCGAACCTATTTTTTACGTGAGGCGACAAATCGAGGATTCTTCTTCCGTGATGGGTATTACAACCATTTACCTACCGCGAAAAAAGAAAAAAATCAGGTAAAATTCTTAGACTTGAGTTTTAAAAACAGGTATTGGGATTTAACATTCTTAGCAGATTTTCCGAACCTGAAAATTTTAAAGCTTTCTGGAATTACCATTCGTACTACCTTGCCAGTGCTCCCAACCTTGGAAGAATTGAATGTAGATGGATGTTCTTTGTTTTGGAGTTACCATGAAGGGGAAGATTTTCAGCGCTTATTTCCCAACCTTAAAAAGTTTTTTGCCAGGGATACTAACATGGTGATTGAACGACAATTGGACGCCATGTTGCCGATTCTTCCCGACTTATCCGTTATTCATGTAAAGCCAAAGTACTTTTCTGAGAACCAACACATCAAGCAATTAATAGCATTTTATGAAAAACAGGGACGCATCATTGACATCCCTTTGAGTGATTTAACGGAATCCGATGAGTTACCTTTTTAATTAACACGATGGAAGATTTTACAACAACTAAGTTAATTGAACTGCT
>CANHSL010000070.1 GCA_947463385.1 Flavobacteriales bacterium | reverse complement strand
TCCTCGAGGAGGGAAACAAAAATCTTCCTCCTCCCTTGAGGGAGGATTCAGGAGGGTGATGAACATAGAGCCTCCATTACTAACTGATTTTTACTCTTGGTAAAGTCATCCTCACTGCCGAAGACTGATACTCGTCAGATTCATCCCCCTTAGTCCCCCTTCGGAAGGGGGAAACAAAAATCTTTCTCCTCCCTTGAGGGAGGATTCAGGAGGGTGATGATCCTAATGTCTTTTGCAAACTATCCACAAATCGCTTCTTCCGTAGCTTTTAGAATTTCGCGTACTTCTTCTAGGGTTGGCGCTTCAGCATAGGTTCTTAGCACAGGTTCGGTACCTGAAGGACGAATCATTACCCAGCGGTCGTCGTCAAAGAAATACTTAAATCCATCGGTAGTTTTTAAATCACGCACCGTATATTTCCCAAAGGATTTGTAATTGTTTTCTTGACAATTTTTGATGATCTTTTGTTTTAATTCTTCGGTAATGTGTAGGTCGTTTCGCTCGAATTTAAATGGGCCTACGATCTCATAAACTTCTTCGATTAACTCATCAAGGGTTTTACCAGATTTAGCCATGAATTCCCATAGAATAAGTCCCATCCAAATGCCATCGCGCTCAGGGATATGACCTTTCACCGCAATACCACCGGATTCTTCGCCGCCTAGAAGTACGTCTTCTTTCACCATGATGGCTGCAATGTCTTTAAACCCAATTTTTGTCGTGGTGTGCTCTAATCCGTAATGTTCACACATCGTGTAAACGCGTGGCGTAACACTAAACGCAATGGCAACCTTTCCACTCATTCCTTTATACTTCACCAAGTAGTGAATTAGTAATAAGATAATATGATGAGAGTCGATGAATTCGCCGTGACTGTCATACAAACCAATGCGATCAGCATCGCCATCCGTTGCTAACGCACAATCGATGTTTTGATGAGTTTTAATGTACTGCGCAAGTTCTTGTAGGTTTTTTCCAATCGGTTCAGGAGCTTGCCCCATAAACGAAGGATTAGGCTCGCAATGCATTAAGGTGGTAGATGGAAGTACTTGAGGAATAACGCGTTGACCAGCCCCGTACATCGCGTCGTACATTAAGCGTAATCCAGAACCTTGTATTGCAGGTAAATCGAAGCTTGCTTTTACGTGGTCAATGTATTCTTTTTCCAAGGGAAGCACTTCAATCAGCCCTGATTTTAATGCGTTTTCAACAGAAAAACTTGCATAGTCCACACCGCAAACATCGGGGATGATTGCTTCAATCTCGTTTATTTTTTCAGGCTGAAGTGGTCCACCAAATTTTGCCTTTAATTTAAATCCATTATACGAAGGAGGGTTGTGACTTGCGGTAAGGATAATTCCAATTTCACATCCGTGTTTGTGGGCACCCAAGGAAATCATAGGCGTAGAAACAAATCCCTGCGCGATATAAACCTTGATCCCTTGTTGAACCAATACGGCAGCCGCTGTATGCATGAATAATTCACCGGCAAAACGGCAATCATGCCCGATAACTACGGAAGGATTTTCAAAATGATTTTTGAGCCAAATACCCGTTGCTTCGGTTACACGCGCTACGTTTTCAACGGTGAAATCTTGTGCTATAATAGCACGCCAACCGTCTGTTCCAAATTTAATTTTCTGTACCAAAGCTTATGCGTTAAAGTGATTAAATGTTTTTGTAATGATCGCTATGCATTCATCCATCGCTGTTTCAGTGATAACTAACGGTGGAGCAAAGCGAATGATATTTCCATGGGTAGGTTTAGCGAGTAACCCGAATTCTGCTAATTTCATACAAAAGTTCCAAGCGGTATCACTTTCTGGAGAATCGTTTATGACAACCGCATTCAGTAAGCCTTTACCACGAACTAAGGTGAAAATTTTGTTTTGATTTACGAGGTCCTGCATGGCATGTCGGAATTTCTCCCCCATGCGTCGTGCATTCTGCATCAGGTGTTCATCCATAAGCACATTCAGTGCTTCGGTTGCTACCGCTGCGGCTAAGGGATTCCCTCCAAACGTTGATCCGTGTTGACCAGGCTTTATTACATCCATGATGGAATTGTCAGCAAATACGCCGGAAACGGGATAAACCCCACCGCCTAATGCTTTACCGAGAATAAGTATGTCAGGTCGCTGGTAAGTTTTTTGTCGCTCACAACGGTCGGTGCACGAACAATTACCGCACACGGCTAACATACTTCCGGTACGTGCTAATCCGGTTTGGATTTCATCCGCAATAAATAGGGTATTTGTTTCGGTACAACACGTTCGAACCGCTTTCAAAAAATCTTCGTCCGGCACTACCACACCAGCCTCTCCTTGTATAGGCTCAACTAAAATTCCGATGGTGTTAGGAGCGCTAAGGGCCTCTGTTGCGGCTTGGATGTCATTGTATGGGATGCTAATGAATCCGGGCGTATGCGGACCAAAATGGTCTTTTGACTCGGGGTCAGATGAGAAAGAGATGATGGTGGTTGTTCTTCCGTGGAAATTTCCGTCACAAACAATAATATTCCCTTGATTTTCTGTAATTCCCTTTACTTCATAGGCCCATTTTCTAGCCAATTTAATCGCTGTTTCAACCGCTTCTGCACCGGTATTCATGGGAAGGAATTTGTCAAATCCAAAGGTGGAGTTTAAAAATTCTTCAAAGGGGCCTAATAAATTATTATGAAAAGCACGCGAGGTTAGGGTTAATGTTTTCGCTTGATTTATTAGTGCATTGGTGATTTTTGGATGACAATGTCCTTGATTTACAGCAGAGTACGCAGATAAAAAGTCGTAATATTTCTTTCCATCAACATCCCACAGGTGAACGCCTTCTCCGCGTTCAAGTACCACAGGAAGTGGATGATAATTATGTGCTCCAAACTTTTCTTCGAGGGAAATAAAAGAAGTAGATTTTGTTTCGTGAGTCATTTGCATAAGCAAAGATAACTCATGCGAGCTAAATTTTATAATTTACAGCCCGAAACCTTTATTCATTTTACCTTTGTGACATGCTGAAATTTTTAACCTGTTTTCTCTTTCTTTTTCCATTTTTCGGTTTCACGCAAAAAAATATAAACGTTCATCGTCTTGCCTGGACCTTATATACAGGCACGCACAAAATCACCAAAAAAGTAAACGTCATGACAGAATACCAATGGCGAAGAGCGGATGGATTTCAGCATTGGCAACAATCCTTATTGCGTTTAGGTCTTGAGTATGAAATCAATCCTAAGGTTTCTGTTATGGGGGGGTATGCTTGGATTAAGTCATTCCCTTACGGAACTCAACCTATACTGCATGAATTCAATGAACATCGGATTTTTGAACAGCTAAATTTAAAAGATAAAGTAGGTCGTTTTGAGGTTCAACATCGCTATCGTGTGGAGCAGCGTTTTCTAGATCAGTATGTGCAAAATGCCTCAGGTGACGTGGTTTCAGGGGATCCAGTATTTCGAAATCGAATCCGATACCGGGCGATGGTTATGGTTCCGCTTTCACGCAAAGAAATGGCCAATAACACCTTGTTTCTAAATGTAAACGATGAGTTATTCCTTGGTTTTGGAAAGGGAATTGCAAAGAATCCCATCGATCAAAATCGGTTCATTGCAGCACTTGGATGGCGATTTAATTCTCAAGCCAATGTTCAAGTTGGATATTTAAACCAATTTGTGATTAAATCGAATGCAATCGATATGGAACGAAATCACAGTTTGTGGATTAGTATGGTATACAACTTAGATTTCACGAAGATGTTTGATAAGCAGTAAGGGGATTAAATAAAAAAAGGGGGCAAGAGCCCCCTTTTTTTTGTTCACTTAATTTATTCGTTTCCAAAACGTTCAATTACTTGCTGTGTTACTCCCGTATTCGAGAATCCGCCATCATGGAATAAATTCTGCATCGTTACATAACGGGTTAAATCCGAGAACATAGAGACGCAATAATCAGCGCACGCTACGGCCGGTGCATTTCCAAGCGGTGACATTTGTTCAGAGAAGTTTATGAATTCACTGAATCCTTTGATTCCTTGTCCGGCAGTGGTTACGGTAGGAGATTGAGAAATGGTGTTTACACGAACCTTTTTAGCAATCCCGTAATGGTATCCAAATGAACGAGCGATAGATTCTAATAAGGATTTAGCATCTGCCATGTCGTTATAATCTGGAAAAATACGCTGTGCTGCAATGTACGTAAGCGCTACCACAGACCCCCATTCATTCATCGCGTCATGTTTGTATAAAGTGGCCAAGGTCTTGTGTAAAGACATCGCCGAAACATCCATCGTTTGCTGATAATATTGGTAGTTGTTCTCTGTGTAATGTTTGCCTTTTCTAACATTGGGCGACATGCCGATTGAATGTAAAACAAAATCAATCTTTCCACCAAGAATCTCCATGGATTGAGTCACTAGATTTTCTAAGTCTTCGGTATTGGTAGCATCCGCAGGAATAATCTGACTTCCAGTTTTTTCTGCTAGGCCATTAATTTCTCCCATCCGCATCGCAATTGGAGCATTTGTAAGCACGAATTCTGCGCCTTCCTCGTGTGCTCGTTCCGCAACTTTCCATGCAATGGATTGGTCGTTCAACGCACCGAATATAATTCCCTTTTTTCCTTTTAATAATTGGTTTGACATGATTGTGAGTTTAGACAAAAATAATAACTTGTTTTAATATGACGTATCACGACTTGCGGAATACTCAACATTGGATTGTTTGAATTGCTAAATTTGAAGGTCAGGGGTCTTCCATTGATATTATGCGTTTATTTGCTCTTGAATGAAATTGATTCTTTGGATTTGGTGTATTGTTTTGAGTTCCCAAACCTTGGTTTGGGGGCAAGATTCCATTCCTAAAAAACACGCATTGTTACTGTTGCCCGGATTCGGTTCTCGGATTAACGGTACAGGGGCCTTGAAACGTTATTTTAAAAAGGCTGAAATGCCCGTGTATGTGGCCTCATATATTTCTAGAAAATCGATAAAAAAAAGTACAGAAAATTTAGAACAGTATTATCAAACCCATGAATTATCTCAATACGATGAGTTACATGTGATGGCCTATATCATAGGCTCTTGGACTTTAAATCCATGGATTATACAATACGGTAAGCGTAATATAAAGACCATTATCTACGATCGCAGTCCCTTACAGGAGCGCGCACCGACGATTTTAATCAAGGATTTGAAGCTCGTTAATGCGATTTTGTTTGGAGAAATAACGAAAGACTTTATTAAAACACCGTATCCAAGCTTAGTAGACACCTCCATAAACACAGGGATTTTCATTGAAACGTATGCAACCAATGTGGTGAGAAAACACCGGGAGACTGCCTTAGCACTCGGGCCGTTGCGTTGGGATGTGGAGTCACTCCAGCAGCGTTATGATGATGTTGCTTATATTCCATTAAATCACGACCAGATGTATACTAAACCGCAAGAATTTGGACAAGAAGTGTTTTATTTTATATCACATGGTCATTTTTCGGAAGGGTTTAAACGAAATGCACCGGTTCAAAATCCATTCATAAAACTAAAAAAGCGATGATTTCGGTTTACAACATAAAACCTAAGTTCCAACAACTGATGAAACCGGTGATGGAGTTTTTGCATCGAAAGAAATTCACACCCAATCACGTCACGCTCTTGGCATTGTTCGGCTCCATTTTAACTGGGGGGTATGTCTATTTGAATGATGGGTGGGCTTATTTAGTGGTGGTCCCTTTGTATTTATTTATTCGTATGGCATTGAACGCCATCGATGGAATGATGGCAAGGGCATATAATCAACAATCACCGCTCGGGGAAGTGCTCAATGAACTTGGCGATGTTTTAGCGGATTTGGCTCTATTTTATCCCTTATTACTTAAGTTTGGGATGGATAAGCATCCGCATATACTCGTGTGTTTTATTGCCTTGATGATAATTAATGAATTTGTTGGCGTATTAGGTAAGGCGATGGGGGGAGCACGGAGGTATGACGGTCCGATGGGGAAAAGTGATCGCGCCCTGTTTTTTGGTTTACTTTGTTTGCTTGTCTTATTTTTTCCAGATTTTACGCCTTGGATTACCTATTTAATAATTGTTGTTATTATTGCAATGGTGCTTAGTACCATTATTCGCATCAAAAAATCTGTGACCTCATGAATTATTTTCTTTCGAATCGATTTATTGAAAATAACGAAGTGCTTTCAATCATCTTAGTAATTCTGGGTATTCTAATTTTTGCAACTGTATTGTTTTTTATCATGGGTAGAATCTATCCTGGAGATAAGGTTCGTGAATTGCAACAGCGTACGAAATCTTGGTGGGTTATGGCTTCTGTGTTTATTTTGGCCACGGTCGTTCATCCCGCGATATCTTTTGTGGCTTTCGGTTTGCTATCATTTGCCGGTTTGCGAGAACTCGCCAGTATTAGTAAAAACATTAGGCCTGAAGATCGAAAAGTAATTATTTGGTGTTATCTCGCCATTCCGGTGCAGTATTTTTTAGCCTACATGGGGTATTTTAATTTGTTTATGATTTTCATCCCCGTAATCATGTTCATTTGGATTCCTTTTGTCTTGGTAGTTAGAGGGTTTACCGTCGAAATAGGGAAGTCCATGAGTGTTTTACCAGTACAGCTCATGTTTACGGTGTTTTCAATTAGCCATTTAGCCTATTTCTTGTCATTGCCTGAATTAACTGGCTTCCACGCCGGTGGTAGGGGCTTGTTACTCTATGTTGTCTTTTTAACCGAAATGAACGATGTATTTCAATTTACTTGGGGTAAATTGCTGGGTAGGCATAAAATCATTGAGAAAATCAGTCCGAATAAAACGTGGGAAGGCTTCGTTGGTGGGTTCCTTACCACCCTTGTTGTTGCATATTTCATACGATTTTTAACACCATTTACAGCCATTGAATCACTTTTTGCAGGGGCAATTATTGCTTTTGGAGGATTTATTGGTGATGTTATTGTTTCTGCCATAAAACGAGACATTGGCTTAAAGGACACCGGTAATTTAATACCTGGTCACGGGGGCATATTAGATCGGATTGATTCCCTTGCCATTGCAGCACCTTCCTTTTTCTATTTAGTGTATAATTTATACTATGCGTAATGAAATGGTTATTGATAGTTTTTTATTACAAGTTGCTTATGCGTCCCTTTTTAAGTATTTTGGTGGGGGTCAAGCTTGTAAACTCAGAAAACCTTCGTCAATCCGGTCCCGTAATTATCGTGTCTAATCATAACAGTCACCTAGATACTATGTCATTAATGGCTGCTTTGCCTTTTAATCAGTTGCTTAGAACCCACCCGGTTGCCGCCGCAGATTATTTTGGAGGTTCTTGGCTCAAGCGGTTTATTTCTCGTTGGGTCCTTAATGCGATTTTAATAAAACGTACGCGTGAAGCAGGAGATTTAAGTCCAACGGATCAATTAATCCAATTCATTGACAAAGGACATTCATTAATCTTGTTTCCTGAAGGTTCGCGTGGTGAACCAGAACAAATTCAATCCTTTCAGAAAGGCATTGGCGCTATCCTACATCGCAGGCCTCAGGTACCCTATATCCCTGTTTTTATGAGTGGCATGGGACGAATACTTCCTAAGGGCGAAAAGCTTCTTGTGCCGTTTGATGCCTATGTTGTGGTTGGGAATTCCCGTATTGTACAGCGTGAAGGAGTACTCGAAATCGTTGATGAGGTAAAACAAGCGATCTTGGTCCAACGCGACCAGTACAATCAACTTAATAAATTATAATTTACAGCGTATGTCACATCCAACACATCCTTCTAAAAAAACAGAAGAAATTAAAAACTTAAAATTACTCGCGGCGATTTTAATTGACTTAATCGGCATGGTTTCTTATTTGTTGCCGGGAGCAAGTGAGTTGTTAGACGCAATTTGGGCCCCAATTTCTGCCATATTAGTTTTTATACTTTTTAATAGAAAATTATCTTGGGCCAGTTTTACGTTTCTAGAGGAATTACTGCCATTCACAGATGTTGTTCCATCGGCAACGATTGCTTGGTATTTTCACTATCATAAATCAAACAAAAAAGAATCACAGCATTAATTTTTTTAATAGCTTTGAACAACTTAAAATTTTAGAATTATGAAAAAGTTAATGATCGTTTTAGGAGTGGCGCTTTTTACGATGGCGTCTTGTTCAAAAGATTGGACTTGTCAGTGTAAAATTAATGGTCAAATTTCTACATCCTCCACTATTAAGGATACGAAAAAGAATGCGGAAACGAAATGTGATGAAGGTGATGCTAATGTATTAGGTGTAGTGCAAGACTGCGAAATTCAGTAAGTAAATTAATTTTGAATTATTCAGGGGGATTCGTCCCCCTTTTTTGTTATGAACAGTATCGAAACCTTTTTTTTAAGCATCGGTTTTTCTTTTACCGGCGCTAAATTTATACCGTATATCATCCTTTGTTTGCTTGGTTGGTTTTTAGCGAGGTTTATTCACCGACGAGTTAAAGCTAATACGTCTAAACGTTGGTTGCTCGCTCTGTTGTTTATTGGAACCTTCATTCAGCCTGTGCTCATTTATTTTGCCATTAACCCTATTTATCAAGGGGATTTGGTGGATCTCAGTTACAAGCCTAAAACGTCCATGAACCTCAGCCAATCAAAGAAATTAGTGGTCATCGCTTTGCCTGGGTGTAAGTATTGCTCCGAATCTACCCAGCACATGAAGGACATAAAGCCATACACCGAGGTGCCTATTGAATATTGGGTATTGGGTTCCGACTCTGCTGATTTAAACACGTATCAAGCCTTAGTTGGAACTCAAATAAACTGCCAATTAAAAGCAAATCTTTCTGAAGTGTTACCAATTACCGAAGGGAGTTTTCCAACCTTTGTGTTGATCGAACATGGAAAAATCACCAAGGCTTGGCATAACGATGCCTTTGGGGTTCGTGCATTAAATGAACTGAATTAGTCCAGTTTAATCTTATTAAAGAAGAATACAGTCCGCTTGCGTTCAACGTCTTTATCCTTACGGTTAATGATACGTTGTATCCCATAAGACAAGAAGTAGTTGTCATACCAATGTATGATTTCGGCATAGCTTAAGCGTGTTTTGTCGTTTTCGGCACTCGTCTCAATCTGATCAGATTGTTTATCGCTCAATACATTTCCATCAAAATCAAACACTTTACTCGTAATTCGATTCCCATTCGCATACACGAGTTTGATGTTGTTTTGTTGTTGATCAGCAACGTGAATAAACCGGCGAACAGTCATTGGTTTTTGAGCCAACCACATAGGAAAGGTTTGGTCCCAAATGAGGTTGCCATTTTTATCGAATTTTGCGATGAATGCATGCGTATATTGATATCCATCAAAAACCTGCACATACGTGGTTGTGGTAACCGCTTTCCCATTTACATAGGAGGTTGATGTCCGTGTTTCTGTTCTATACGTCGCATAATAGGCCTCGCCAATATAAATAAAGTCCTCGTTTACTTTGATTGGACTGTGCGCGGCAATGTTGTAAGAAATATTCAACTCTTGTCCGTTATTCGCTTTGCGCTGTTTTTTCTTTTCAATTTTACGTTGCTGATTCGCAGGTAGATAGCTAAGGAAGTTCTTGAGCTCCGTGAAATTGTAAAATTTTATCGGCTCCAATTGGCCTTGAGCCAAGCGAGAGATAAAAAACCCGTTGGATCCACCAGAGTTCGGCACAGAATAGGTTCCAGAAAGAATATACTCATTATTGCCTATGTCATAGGCTCTGGCATTTCGCAAGTTGTTATCTGTGCCAATACTGATGTCTGTACTAGCTTGCACTTGACCGGACTCATCCAAGCGAACAATGTACAATTCAGTACGTTTTTTACTCATATAGGCATTGATGCTGAGTAAGATGTTTTTACTTTCCGGCATGGTCTCCATGTTGGAAAGGCTAAGTTTTTTTGGTTTAAATCCTTCTAATGTGATTGGTGTGGTCTGCTCAGACCCTGAATTCATATCAATTGAAATGATGGAAATGCTATAGTTTTTATTAATAATTGCCATTACCGCCCGATCATCCATACATGCCGTGTATTTTATGTAACTACGGCTGGGTAGTTCGCCAGAAACCTCCTTAAACGTTTCGCTTATAAAATCATATTTAACCACCCGGTAGTCGGTTCGTCGCGTTTTGAAGAAGAAATACACGTAATTCCCCGTTTGATATATTTCATCTACGTAGAATTTGTTCTCTATCGTGTAGTTTACTTCGTGCGTTGATACCAAGTCGGTATTGTACTTTTCAAATCGGTAGGTACTGATCTGATTCTCGTCTTTATCTTGCTTGGAAAAGATAAGCATTCCTTTGGCACTAAATTCAAAGACACGTTCGTTGCTGAAGCCGTCTTTTAAATCGAATTCAACGCGTTTTTCGGTTACTGCATTTTGTGCAAATATCCCTGCACTCAAGGCAAAGAAAATAGATAGGATTAGGTGTTTCATAGGGTTGGTTTTAAGAAAAAAAAAACCCTGACGTAAAGGCCAGGGTTTTTTAAATCGGTTGAGCTTATTCAGCTACTACTGAAAATTTAATGGTTTGTTTTACGCCTTTGTAAAGGTTGGCTTCTGCTTCATAGGTACCCACTTCTCGAATTGGCTCATCTTTAATTTTTAAAGACTTACGGTCGATGTCGTGTCCTGCAGCTTTTAGTGCTTCGGCTAATTGGATCGTATTGATTGATCCGTAAATTTTACCGTTTTCACCCGCTTTGGTAGCGATTGAAACGTTTACGTCGGCTAATTTAGCAGCCAATTCTTGCGCTTCAGCTAGCATTTTAGATTCTTTGTGCGATTTTTGACGCATTACTTCTGCATGCGCTTTTTTCGCACTTGCCGTAGCAAGGATGGCATATCCTTGAGGAATTAAAAAGTTTCTTCCGTAACCCGGCTTTACAGTTACCACCTCATTGGTGTAACCTAATTTATCTACGTTCTTTAATAGAATGACTTCCATGATTCAAAATTTTTATCGATTATTTCAACATATCTCCTACGTAAGGCATAAGCGCTAAGTGACGAGCACGTTTGATAGCCTTGTTAACGCGTCCTTGGAACTTCGCAGAAGTACCGGTAATTCGACGAGGAAGAATTTTTCCTTGTTCGTTTACTAACTTCAACAAGTAGTTTGCGTCTTTGTAATCGATGAATTTAATGCCTGATTTTTTGAATCGACAGTATTTATCCTTCTTAATATCTATATTAATCGGGGTTAGGTATCTAATATCGTTTGACATCTCAGTAATTTAAAGGGGTTAATAATTAATTTGCTGATGTTTTTGCTCTGCGCTTTTCAGCGTAAGTCACGTGGTCAGCATCCATACGCACAGTTAAAAACCGTAGCACGCGCTCATCACGTTTCATCATTAATTCATAATCTGCAATTACAGATCCAGCGGCTTCAAATTGAATCAAGAAATAAAATCCGGTGGATTTTTTCTGGATTGGATAAGCCATTTTGCGCAGACCCCAGTTTTCCGAATGCGTTATCTTGGCACCCATGCCTTTGATGTCGCCTTCGAATTTCTGTACTGCTTCCTTTGCCTGATCCTCAGACAAAACGGGAGTTAAAATGAAAACAGTTTCGTAAGAATTCATAAGGTTCTTAATTAGTTAATAAAAATTTAAGGGTGCAAAGATAGCATTATTTTTCTCTTCACCCAAAGTATTTACCTTGTTTTCAATTGCTTTCTTGGGTTTCAATCCTTTTTAAGTAACTTTCGGCCTCAATTCGTTGGTTTATGGGGTATTTTAGTCCAGATTATCTTGATTTCTTTATCGAACTCGCTGCAAATAACCATAAAGATTGGTTTGATCTAAACCGCAAGCGCTATGAAGCTTCCGTAAAGAAACCGTTTGCTCAGTTTACTCAAACCCTAATTGATCAAATTGCAGTTTCCAATCCCTCATTTCAACACGTGCTTGCCAAGGATTGTATCTTTCGGATTAACCGTGATATTCGGTTTTCTGCCGATAAAACCCCGTATAAACTGATGTGCTCAGCGGTGGTTTCTCCAGAAGGTAAAAAAAGCACCGCCATCAATGGGATATATTTTGAACTCACCCCAGAGCACGTGCGTGTATACGGTGGGGTCTATGAAATCGATAAAGAAAATCTGCTGGAACTTCGCGAAGGAATTGCTGCAAATTCTACCGAGTTTAAACGCTTAGTTTCTGAGCCTTCATTTAGTTCCTTCTATGGTTCTATTTATGGCGAAAAGAATAAAATGCTCCCCGCACATTTAAAATCCGCCGCCGCGCAAGAACCACTGATTTTCAATAAGCAATTCTATTTTTATGCGACGTTTCCCGCGGAGTTAATCCTTCAAGACAAGCTCTTAGAAACCCTCAACACAGCCTACGAAATAGGCAGGCCAATCGAATCTTTTTTTAATCAATTTATACATCGTTCCTAGTTATGCGCTTTTTTATTTTAACCTCCCTTCTTTTGATCGCCTACTCCGCTAGTGCGCAAAAAAAATCGTTAACCGTAACCGAATCCGTACTCAAACAACGGGCACTTAGTCCGCAACGAACTGCCGGATTTTCTTGGATTAAAAATAAATCAGAATACACGCTCCTTTCTACAGATTTTAAGTCCCTGCTTGCATATACCCTTGATCAAGAATCAGAAAAGGTACTTTGTACCGTCGATGAATTAAACAGACTGCTTCCACCAGAAGGACAAATACAAACACTATTTGCCTATGAGTGGCTTTCCTCGGATGAGTTACTGTTTAATAATGGGTCTGTTATTTTTACCTATAATATTACGTCGAAGGCCTTAATTATTAAAAAGACTGGACTTGATAACGCTGAAAATGTAACCTATCATGCGGCTTCGAATAAATGTGCCTATACCTTAGATAACAATGTTTGTGTTGCGGCTTATTCGAAT
>CANHSL010000069.1 GCA_947463385.1 Flavobacteriales bacterium | reverse complement strand
TCGCCGGGCATGTACCTAATCCGTGTTGAAGAACAAACGCAATGCTTACATAAAGAGTAAGCTTACACGCCTAGTTTTTCCACGGACCCTGAGTAGTCCGCCTGCGGCGAACGTATCGAAGGGTAAGTGGAAAAGCAAAAAATCTACGCATTGGATTGCCGTTCGATTTGGTCACCCTCCTCTGACTGAGTCTGATACTCGTCAGAGTCGTCAAACTTTATCCTCCCTCTGCGCCTTCGCTGAAGCTTCAGCGCAAGCGAAAGGGGAGAGCTAGTTTTTGTTTAATTAAAGATTATATTTTCAATGTCTCTGGTATGGAAAGCGGCCCTTCGATACGTCCTTCGGCCTACTCAGGGACCGCTTATTGAACAGGCGATTCCAAATCCCCGAACATGGCCAGTATGGCTGCTTCGTTGGGCGCGCAAACGCCGCGTTCGGTGATTAAGCCCGTAACCAAACGAGCTGGAGTTACATCAAAGCCATGATTCACGGCTTTACAAGTGAATGTTGTAGTTTCATTTGCTCTATGTATTATCATAATCCAAACACCTTAACCTTTCAAACGATTTCGTTTACGCTGGTCTCGTGCCATGGCCTTGGTCATGTCTTCCTCGATGATTTATACATCGATATAGAGCTAAGGGTTTGTTAAAAGCTATATTATTTTTCTTTCTTGTTGAAAGTATAACCTATTCCAATGCTGAAAAAGCTTGTGAAATTATAACTTTGATTGTTCTTATTACCACCAATTAGTAGTAAACTATTGTCAGTGTTTTTCCAAAATAAAATACCTAAACAACCTCTAGTAGAGAGATATATGTTTTTTGTAATATTATTTTTTAACGTTATGCCAATCACATTGTCAGAAGTGAAAACCGGACCATAGATTCGTTCATACTTAGTATAAAGGAAATCAAATTCTGATTGAGGGTTAGACACTAAAGTGTCATAGGCTGAATATACTTTTATTAATTGATTCATTAAAGAGATTTGATTTGAATAAAAAAGACCGATTTTGAAAAAATCATTTTTGTATAAATAATATTCAAATCCTAATTGGAGTCCAAATCGTTGCCCGAAATTTTGCGCAAAAGCTGAGTTTTTGATAAATGTACCTATTGGGATTTGGTCTATTCTGTTGATATGGTATGTCAAACCCGTTGAAAAAGATAAATTTGGGTAGTTTCTTTTCCAATTAACACCTAAATTACTACCAATGTATACCTCATTGAAATTGAATTCGATTGAAGATTGAGATAGGAAAGAAAATGCTAAAAATAAGGCAAGACAACTTGAATAAAATTTCATACAATATTAAATTATAAGTTACTGCGGGCTAAACCTGCAGTAACAAAATTGATTAATTTACTTTAGTCAGATTATACTCTGACTTCCAACTTGTAAACACAATCTCCGTTTGCCAATCGAACCAATCAAAGGTGGTGGCATGAATGTTAACTGTACTTGGGATCCATTGATACCAATCGTTATCAAATCTCATTCTACCCCAAAACATCCACTCTTGTCCAAACGTTGTTCCATTTCCAAGATTCTTAATACTTCTGTTCCAATCGCGTTCAAAAGTATTCCAATACACTTTACTACTTGTATCAGGCGTAAAATTATTGGCATGGTGTGAAGTAACATAAACATTGCTACTACTATTAACTTCATTTTTTGTTACTTCTTTTATTTCTAACGAATGGTCATTATTATTCGTTAAATGTAAAAAATTCGCGGGTGGAGATGCTTGGAGCACAATTGCTCCCCCGATACAGAATTCAGATTTTCCTGTTCCTTGTTCATGACGATACCCACTTTTAATTTTGATTCGAGTTGATTCAAAATAAGTGTTCCCAGATTTAGTAAAAGTTATAGCGTCTTTAGTTTTTAAAATATATGAGCCAATTTTGTCCATTTTAACCTTGGGTATAGAGTGGTCAAGAATGAAAATTGGATTTGCAGTTTGTATTACGGTTGTCTCACTTAGTATCGTTTCATTTAAAACACCATTTTCATTAAAGAACCAAGCAACGATATAATCCTCTTCATTATATTCTGTTTCTATGTTTGGCGAAATTAACGCTTGCAAATTTACATTCACATTCAAAACATTTGGAACAAAAATAGATGGTTCGTAAATCTCCAATTCTGCGGTTTCTGGAAATTCCGGATTAGGTAAAATTGGTTGGTGAGTCATATTTGCTGTTATTGATTCGACGCTCAAACCTTTTACAGCTAACTTCTGATTGATGATATTGTAATATGGAAGACCTTTATCCTTAATTTCTGAATAGTATACTGTTTCCACATTCGACTCACGTGCTAACCTAACGATCAATTCTACGAATGCATAATCCTTCAACAAATCTTTCGTTGCTTCTGCGAGTTCAAACAATTGACGATTTAACTTTTCTTCATCTGCATCATTTTCACTTTTCATTGCAACTTCGTAATTCTGTGAATATTTTATCATTGGGATATTATCCAATCGATATTCAATTTTCGTGTTCTCGTTCAGTCTTTCTGAACTTTGTTCTTTCTTACACCCAACAATCCCGACCCCGAAAATCGCTAGGAATAGAGCGCTGTAAGTTAACTTTTTCATAATACTTTGTTTTAACATTTACTTTTTTGGCAACTAACCAAGCATTTTGCCTCTGCTTTCGAAACTCACAATTCTTTAACCTTTGCACATAGCTATTCTTTTTCTTAAATCCGTGGTTGTTTTAGAGAAAAGCTTTATCTGCAAAACAAAATTACATCGAACGCAAACCTGATAAATTTACAGAAGACGTTCAATTCGAATGAAAACAATCCTAAAAATCTCTAAAAGGCTTACTTTACAAGGGATAGGAGAATGTTGGCCGGTTGTTGATTCAACCGAAGCGATAGTATTTATACTGAATTTTTTAGTATAAATGCGAAAAATAAAAACTGCAAAATTCATTGAATTGGTTCGGGAAAATCCTCAGTGAATTAACCAGTTCAAGTTCCCAAGCTCAATAATGTTTTCTAACGAAATAAAACACCTTAACCTTTAAAACGGTTTTGTCTACGCTGTTCCCGCGCCATAGCCTCGTTCTCATCTTCCTCCCTGATTTGCTCATCGGTTCTGGCTTTGTACAAGCCCAGCAACATACTTTTTCGGGTTAACTCGGTCGAGTTCTTCGCCCCAATCCGTTTGAGTAAAGCCGAGCGAATGGCATCGATCGACTTTTTGGACAAATGCATGCGCTCGGCGATTTGTTCGCTGGTTTTTCCATCGCAGATTTGTTTCAAAACCAATTGTTCCCGAGAAGTGAATTCGTATCTCAACAAATTAGATTCACCACGGATGCGTTCATCGTTCTTTGAAAACATAGCCTGTTCGACCAGTTCTGTGGTATGGCTTCCCTTGAATTTCACATCGAATAAAGCATCCATCAACGCATCGAATGAACAATTCTTTTTCAAAAAGCTCTTGGCTCCTTCATGGATGAGCTCCGATACAATCCACGGATCTTCGTGCATGCTCAACATGATGGCTTTCACTTGAGGGAAATCAAGCTGAAGTCGTTGCAAGGTTTCCCGACCATCCATGACGGGTAAATCCAAATCCAGCAATACGACATCTACTTCGTGATTGGGCAGTTGATCCAAGAATTCTCTTCCGTTCTCGGCGTGAAAAGCGACGATAACTTGAGGTTCCTTTTTAAGCATAAATACGAGTGCCTGCCGCACAATGGTGTGGTCTTCCACTACGGCAACGCGAACCGTATGGTTAGGTAAGCGGAATGCTGATTTCTTCATGATTGTTAGGTGCTATCTTCATTTTCAAGGGCATGGAGATTTCGATGGTTCCTCCCTTTGTTTGGCGTTGGTATTGCAATTCACCGGTAATAATTCGCAAGCGATGAGATATGGATTCCAATCCCATACCATTGCCATGATGTAGTAGATATTCGTAATCTGCCTGACTAATGGCCACCCCATCGTGTTGAATATGCAAGATCAAGTGGTTTTCTCTGGCATCGAGCTTTAAGTTGATGAATTGCGGGCGCGCATGTTTCATCAGGTTATTAATGAGCTCTGTTGCAATGCAGTAAAAATGAATTTCTTGACGCTGTTCCAGGGATAAATCTTCTGAAACCGATGAGTTAAACGAACAAGAATTCCCAAGGGATTTTTCCGTTTGTTCCATCAAGCGTTGAAGGGCTTTTAGAAGGCCAAATTTCACCAAAAAGTGTGGCAACATGCCGTGTGAAATGGCGCGTATTTTATCCACGGATTGATCAAGCACATCCAAGGTGAATTCAATATCGTCACGCAACACGTCGTCTCCTGTCATTTTATCGAGCGATACACTCAAATTCCGTTGAGCCATGGCTAAAATTGCTCCTACCTCATCGTGTAAGTTCCTGGCAATGTTGGTGCGTTCGGTTTCTTGAGCCTGTACAACCGCGTTCATCATTTCCAACTCCTTGTTTTTGAGTTCTATTTCATAAATTGACTGCAAATAGGTTGTCTTTTTCTTAAAAAATATCAAAATAAAGACAATCCCAACTGAAAGGGTGCACGTAAAGAAAATCCCCGATAAAATTAGGATCAAACTCTCTTTAATGTCCATATTGCTTTGGATATAAAAACATTTTGCACGACAATTAGGATAGAGAAAACAGGATAAATAATCGCAAGTAAATACCCCACATCGGTTCTAATGTGCGAATCAAATAAATTTACATAAAATGAGGATGAATTAAAAATGAAAAAGGCAGTTGATACGTAAAATAGAAATTTAAACTCCAAAACATTCTTATCATCATACCTGAATAATTGGAAAAGATGAAAAAAAGAAATTAAACTAATCGACACATTGGAAAAGACAGACATTAATGTGTTATTATCCATTATCCGATTGGAAATAAATGTTTCATAAACAAAAAATAAGCAAGCCAAAGTAAAAAGAAATAAGAGGACCTTTCTGTGGAATTTTATAGAATAGTAATAGCTAAATATGATAATTGTTGAAATAAAAACAGAAACGTGTTGAATTGGATTGGCATTACTTATCCAAAAAGCAAACACGATTTCAAGAAGGACAAAAAGAAAATCTGAAAAAACCAACACAAAAATGGGCCTGCTTACTTTAACAAGCCCACTTCTAAACTTAATAGCAGCAATTATCGGCAAAACAGAACTTAAGATTGCTGCATAAATAAATAACTCAAGAATTAAATCTAACATTAACTATTTAATGGATTTTTTCGAGGGCATTTTGGTGGACACGGAATCATCCTTTCAACAATAACGCCTTGTTCCATGTCATTTTCATCGGCCTTAGCACCCACTATAATTAAGTTCTTTTTCTCATCATCGCCAATGCCGTAGTAAATTCTCACTCCCATGCAATCGTCTTGATTCAAGATTTCCATAAGCTTATTACGTCCGACAAACTGCGAAATGATCTCTCCTGCGGGAATGGTTCTTCTGTAGTTTGCTGTCCAACCGGAAGCTTCTGCGAGGGTAACTACGGACCCCTCATCTCCATTAAATGCCATAATTCAAAATTTAAAAGTTTATCAAATGTAGACAGTACATAGATACACAACTTCGGCGTTTTAAGCGCGATCAAACGGTAAAACACACAAAAATAACGCAGTGTACTTTATCCACCACCCTAAAAAATAGTACATGTACTAAAAGAAATAGTATTTATACTATAAAACAGAATCTGTTCATTTTTTCTTTGACTCATTAAAACGTATGCCACATCAATGATTTGTATTCAAGCTCGTTATTATTCATTGGCATTGGACAAATTTCACAAATATTCCTCTGCGATTTTCGGTTGAAATTTATAAAAAATTTAATTCATCTTTCTATGGAAACAATTACTCGTTTGTGGTGTAGTGTTACGTTTTTAATTTTTTGTAATTCCATGTTTATTTCTCAGATGTTACCACCTGGAATTGCGAAGCGAAATATCCACTGGCCAAAAGACGAGCCGATGGGTCCACAAATTTTTGGAACAGGTTCGATTAATCCAAACCAAACAGATCAAGAAAATAGCGGTGAAGATTGGTGGTATGATGTTAAACCAATTTATGAAGGTGGAATACATACAGGATACATGACCTGTGGATTCACAGCACCCAAAAACTATTATATAGATGAGTCTGGACTCGTCCCAAAAGGATTTATTGATATGTCGACTATTCCTCCCAATGACCCTTGCGATAGAAGGACAATAGAAGGGGAATACATTGCTTTTTATGAACAACACATAGGTCGTTACGATTTAAATGGCAATCCATTATGGTGTAAACATATTAATCTAGGTGGTCCGCTTTTAAGTTTAATTAATACTCCAGACGGAGGTTTTGTAGCGGTTGGCGAAACAGTTGCAGCCTACAAACATGATAATGTTCCATTTATTTATAATCCTACAGCAACTGCAAATACCCCAATAACATCACTCATTAACCCAATCGGTACAGCTAATTCATATGCATATGGCGAACGTACCAGAATTAATGTTGTGAAATTCGATGTTAATGGCCAAATTGAATGGAATTATATATACGGTATCGCTGATTTGATTCCTGCAACCAATGCTTCTGAATTCGAATTAAATTCACTGAATTTCTATAATCAAAAACTGTACGGATTAGACATCGATGTTAATCAGAACCAAGACGGTTACGTTGTTATGGGTAGTAACTACAATTCAGCAACAACTTTGAATCGCATATTTTTAATGCGCTTAGACTTAAATGGAATGCTGCAAGTCAAAGCAACACACGGACCTGCCGATGATTCTTATCAAGCATGGGTAAGAGCCATGGATTGTGAGGGTGGCGACTGTTTCATAACAGGCCAATTAATTACCGATTCAATGGGGCCGATTCCTGGTGGGGAAACAAGACCTGGATTCTTATTAAAAATAAATGAAATAGATTTAAATCTTTCGGCCTCATGGGGTACAACCTGGGGATTAAGTAATCCGAAAAGATTTGCCCCGAATCCAATTAAATCATACATGCTTCAAGATGTCATTGCGAATCCCGATGGGTCAGTTGTATCAGCATCAATTAATGAAAGCGATGCTTGCTGGTATGGAGGTGCTCACGAAAACAATGGGATTGGAGCCATTGTGAAATTTAATGCATCTGGAAATGTAATGAATTTGACTGAATTTGGAGAGGTGCGTGCCTTTGATATGAAAGTTGGTCTTACAAAATTGGCGAATGGTGGATATGCTGTTGTGAGTTCAAAAAGAACAAAAGATAGTAATGGAATAGACATTATTCCGAATTGGAGCAATCCGCCATACAACACAATAATGCCAGACTTTTTTAATCAAGCTGGATTTTCAGCAGGACAAGGTTGCTTTACATGGGATGGACTACCAGGTATGTTAAATGGAGTCTGGAACACTGATACTTATATAGCGAAATTCAACGCTAATTTAAGTCTGTTATGGGAAACACAATTTGATTCTGATGATATTTCCCCACAACTTCATCCGGGAGATTTTAAAAAACAAGAATGTATGTATCGAATAGCAGAAGGGGCTGACGGCAGCCTTGTCGCCGTTGGTAATTCTAGTCACAATGTTGACGATTTTCTTTTTGTTAAAGTTTTTAGTGATTGCCAAACATTAACAAATTATGAGATTAAAGACATCTCCGACAACATCATTACCGTTGTTGGAAATCAAACATGGAATACCAATGCAAAATTAATTGGGAAAGTGCTAATCCCTAGTGGTAAAACATTAACAATTTCCAATTGCACAATTGAGTTTGCTGATTCCAAAAGAGTAAACATTGACACAAGAATTGTGGTAGAACCCGGAGGTAAATTGATAATAAACAACGCAACTTTAACTTCTCTTCAATCTTGTGAAGGATCAATGTGGGATGGGATAGAAGTTCAGGGGGATCCAAATAAAAGACAAATACCGAATTCAAATCAGGGATATCTTTCAATTAAAAACAGTATTATTGCAAATGCGAGAAATGCCGTTTCAACTGTTGGAAGAAACGAAGATTTCTCAATAAATTGGAGCAGAACTGGAGGAGGAATTGTAACAGCATCTAATTGTCAATTTACAAATAATTACAGATCCTTTGAATTCATGAAGTATTTACCCGTAAATATTCAAGGAAATCCTGTAAACGATTTAGGCGGTATTTCCAATTGTACATTTACTACCGATAGTAATTTCGGAGATGGAGGAACAGTTATCAATCCGTATGCGCATATCACCATGTGGAACACAAGAAATATTCGTATTCAAGGTAATAAATTTGAAAATTTACGGCTCAATGTACCTGAGATAGACCGAGGAATTGGTCTTGTAACGCTGGATGCCTCTTTCAATATCCTGCCTTTTTGCAATGATTCCCTGCTCTATCTGACCAGCTGTCCGGAAAGTAACCAATTCAAAAATGAATTCAATAATTTGTATACAGGTATTATTACGTCAGGTACAAACCATGCTTCATTTACCATAGACAGAGCACTTTTCAATAATAACCTATATGGAATAAGAATTGAAGGCGCTCAATTTGGTGAAATAATTCGATCTGATTTCCATGTGCCATTTTCTTTCGTTCCCGGTGAAACCAAATATGCATTTGGAATCTATGCTAATGCCTCTTCTGTAACTAAAATTGAGAATAACAACTTTCTTGGATTATACGACGCCTCCGGCAGAAGTATCGGCGTATTCATCAACAACAGCGATGTAAGTGGTACTGGTTTATCTAATTTCTTGAATGATTACACAGGACTTAGCATTGGTACGCAAACAGCCGGTTCTAACACGCATTTGAATATTGATTGCAACACATTTACCAAATACTCCAATTATGGCTTGGCTGACATTCATGTCGCCAATGGTGTTCTGGCGAACCAAGGTGCATGTAATACAGGAGTAGTAAATCCGGATCCTCAATTACCACAAGCGAATATCTTTAATGGGATTTGTAACAACTCCAATATGAATCAATTAAAGAATTCAAGTTTGTCGAGTTTTGAATATAATTCTTACCCAACAATAAATTGCGGTTTCAATACTGCGTGCCTATACGGAAATATACTTGGTACTGAATGCACTGCTAATACAACCGAAATATCTGAAGCTTGTCCTACAACCCTTACCTCAATTGGATCACCTGTGCACAAAATCAGAATTGATCAAAATAAAAATGCTATTGCCAGGCTTATTAATAAGGTGGATGCCGGAAACACCTCTGCTATTCAACAATTAATCACGAACAGTACGAACCCAAGCTTACTAAAATCAGAACTTGACAGCATAGAACCCTATTTAAGCCCACAAAATCAGTTAGCTGTCATCAATAAAAACATGCCCGGGGTCATAAAAAAACAAATCCTGGAAGATAATGCGGCATTTAAACCGGAGGTTAGCACCGGAATTGTCAATTCAACCCTGTCAAATACCATTAAAAATCAATTAATGGCCATTGCCTACGGGGAAAGTCCTTTAGATCGTCTGGATAAAGTGATCCATCATTACGAAAATGAATTGCGTTTGGCATCGAATGATTTATTAAAAGTATATCTGGATTCAAATTATCTAGATAGTGTTTCATTCGCCCTTACAGAGCGATTAAGTATAGAAGAGAAGAAATTAATGGTTCCTATTCTAATTCAAATGGATCAAAGTTCCGCTCAGAATTACTTGTCAGAAATTTTAACTTATATTTCAACCATTCAAGCAAGTAAGCTCGAGGAAGCAAATGAACTTCAGGCATTTTATGATTTTTATTCATTGCTATTACCGATTTCAAACAGTGCCGGTGGTTTTTTTAGCCTGACACCCTCTGAACTTCAGGAAATAAAAAACACAGTTGATCAACGAAATTCCATGTCCGGTTATGCTTCCTCCATTATAAACTTTATAAATAAAAATCATCCCTATGTTGATGCCTACGATTTCGATGGGACAAAAATACTTACGCAGCCAATTCAACAAGAGAAATGGGTTCCTTTGCCGGAAGAATCCGTTTCTATGAGTGTTTATCCCAATCCTTCTACAGGGGTATTTGATTTAATTATCTCCGAAAGTACAGCAGTAATTAATTCAATTTTGGTTTTCAATTTGGAGGGACGATTACTCTACGAAAGTCAATCAGCAACCAGCTCAGTAACTATTGATTTGTCTGATTTGGATCATGGGATTTACCTTTTGAAGATTAAAACCCTTATTGATGAAACTGAGGTTAGATTGACTGAACGAATAATAGTTTCAAAATAAATGCTTAAAAATTGTATATTACTGCTCTATATCTGGGTTAGTGCTTTTTCACAAGCACAGTCAAATTATTATAATAAAACCATTGATATTGAAAATTCAATTAATGCAAATGAAGACCTCTTTATTTTAAATCAAGATACGTCAATACTTACCGGATTTTTACGTGATGCAAATGGTAAACGGTCTAACACTTACACTTTTATCAATAATCAAAATGGTGACACTATTCGAAGTTTTAGATATGGCAGAGATACCATTGATATTTATGGTGGAATCGCTAATAATATTCACATCATTAATAATATGCTTTTTTCATGTGGAGCATATTATAAGAACAATAAGGCATATTCCAATTTTTTGAAGTTCACGTTAGATGGAAATATACTCCTCGACTCTGTATATTTTGAGCAATTGTATTGGTCAGAATTCGAATGTATTTTGCCCACGAATGATGGTAATTTTTTAATTACTGGAAGTAAAATAACGACCCTTGGGAATCGAGATGGTTTGTTGGTAAAAATAGATCAAAACGGAAATATACTCTGGGAAAAAACTTTTAATTATTCTACTTATGACGGAGCGATTAAAATTGTGCCTCATCTCGATAACTTTTTAATTTCAGCTGGTAATAAAGATCATTTATTTAATGAGATTGATCTATGGTTAATTTGTGTTGACCACGATGGAAATATTGTTTGGGAAAAAACCTTCGGTGGACCTTATTACGATGGTGGCAATGCAATTTCCATTTCGAATAATGAAATACATGTAAGCGGTTGTAGAGAGTATGCTTCCAACAAATACGAATCTTTTATAATGCGATTAAATAGCGTTGGGGAGCTGGTTTGGGAAAAATCACTATTTCGCTTGGTCACTCCCCATGCTCAAAGTGATTTATCGCACTCCATTGAGCTATCGGATGGGTCAATAGTAATGGGGGGCACTACTTATGAGAATGATTCTCCTGTAGATTACCCTATCGCAAGGATTTTTAAAATGAATCAAAATGGTGATAGTCTTTGGACAAGGATATTAAAACTTAGGAATAATGACAATTATCTCACAGATATCAAGGAATTAGAAAACGGTGACCTCTTAATATCTGGATTCGTTTTTCCTGATTCTCCAAACAACACCCAAGACGGCTGGCTCATGCGCACCAATTGCTTGGGATATTTTGAGCATCCCAAAGATTCCATTGTATTGAGTGGCAGTGGAGAGAACGTACTTTCTTTGACAAATTATTCCTCTTATTACGACTATACAATTGTTGATTGGGGAGATAATTCAAGTGATACCGTGTATGCCTCTGGCAATCAAAATATAATGCATGAATATACCCTTCCTGGAAACTATTCTATCAACACAACTACAATTGCATGCAATGATACTATCCACAAAAATTCCGAGTACCTTGTAATCCCTGAACAATATGAATCCAGTAATTTGGTGATTTTCCCCAATCCAAATCAAGGGCAATTTGAAATTTGGCTTGATTCACCTGATTTGTATTCTTTGGAAATTATGGATTTAAACGGGCGCATTGTGAAAAGCGCTTTAAACGTTAAAATGAACCAAGGTTATATCATAGATTTAAGTGAATTAGGAAGTTCTATTTATTTGGTAAGAGCTGCTAAGGACGAGAATATTATACAGCAAAGGGTGGTTGTAATAAGGTAGGCAAAACCAATTACCAACTCAAACGCTATCCCAACCTCGAACATAATTTCTTCCCTCTGCTTCCTAACGGTTATCCCGACTATCAAAACGGCTACTGGCGCGAGGTAATGTATAGCTTCGTTTCTTGGAGTACTTTGCAGCATTAATCTCGTTTTTCATTTTTAGTACATGTACTAAAGATTTTGGTATATGTACTATTTTATTAACGGCATTGTCGAGCCAAACTTCAGTAAACATTTCATATTAACTTGATTCAGTATCGTTCAGCCATTTTACAATGAAATATTTCTTTGACCTCATTTATTAATTTAGCGCCGAATCAAAATTTAGTGATAATATGAATAATCTTTTGCCATCTGTAACTTGTGTAGCTTGTCATTGTTCTGATACGATGCAACAACCCACTTCCACATCAAATATCTTGAATTACACTCAGAGTTTTGGTGCTATCCATAACAATCTGCTAACTATTTATGGCGAAACATTTCCCGATTTGATCGGAACCCATGAACAAATTTGGCAATTTATGACTACTGAAACAACAAAGGAATTAAATACAGTCAATCTTCCGGGCGCGAATTTTATTTCGTTTTCAGATGCAAATTCATATGGTGTGAACATTAAATCTTCGCTGAACTTATATCTGAAAGATTTACAAAGTCAAGGAATAATTTCACCTACAATCTATGAATTAGTTGATACCATATTATTCATTATTAAAAATTTTGAAAATTCAATGGATGTTTCGTTCAGATTAAACTCATTCATAAATAAACATAGTCTAAATCCATCCCTCACACAAAATGATAAAATATCTGTTCTTGGCGCAGCAAATGTTGGACTTTATTCAAACTATTTTTGGAATTTTGCTTTGAACAATAGTGATGATCCTTACCATCAAATTGCCTTTGATCTAAATGCCACTGGGAATTTATATAAAATAAAATGGGCAGATTTGATTGGTTTTGTTGTCGGGGCAGGAGTTGGAATTGCAGCGGGTCCACTAACAGCAGTATCAACAGGCATCGCCTTGGGAGGTTTTGCTTCAAAGATTTTTGGAGAATAATCTTTATATTTGGTTGTATAACCTTCAAATACAAAAAAAATGAAAAAAATATTCTTCTACTTATCATTAATTGCAGGCTTTAATGTTCTAGCTCAAACTGATGTACCAAAAGAATCCGGAAGCGAGATTTATTGGAACATTGGGGCGCATTCACCCTCCATTCAACCGCTCAATGACCTCATTGTCGCCGCAGGATTTCCAATGCTAAAAAC
>CANHSL010000068.1 GCA_947463385.1 Flavobacteriales bacterium | reverse complement strand
TTGCGCAAGCGAATAACAGATGAAGAAGGAAGGCAACTTATTTCCATTTTTAAGCGAAAAAGTAGTGAATTTGAGCAGGTTAAAAATTACACCATGGCCATTCAATACTTGGATTCTGCAGCAAAAAAAGCGACAGCTTTTCAATTAATGGATACCACCATTGATCGTAAAAAGCAAACCTTGCAAGCAGCCCAGACTGCGCAACTTAAAGAAATTGCCAAACAACAAGACATCGATTCCCTGTTTCGAGCAGGAGATTCCTTATTGGCCTTATTGAAATGGAATGATGCAAAAATACCTTACACGGGGGTGTTGAAATTAGATCCGAATTCAACCAAGGCTAAGAATAAGTTAAACTCCATTGCCGGCTTGAAAAAGGAGGAAGATGATCGAGCCAAGGAAATTGCTCGGTTTTATGCAAACAGAAGGGATTGGAACGGAAAAGTGACCAATAAAAAGTACAAAGAGGCAATTCTTGTTCTCCAAAAAACCAACTCACTTGCTAAGATACCGCAAGCTTTTAAAGATGGAATTAAACTAACACAAGATTCGATTAATGTATTGCTCGGTGCACAGAATTTAGAAAGTGAAATTGCTTCCTCGGTCACTTCAGTTAAGAAGTTTCTAACCCCCAAAGGAAGTCTTCCTGGCTTAGAGGGTGCAGTTACAAAGGCGCAAGGATTGATTAGTAATCTTACGGATACAAAGAAAAAGAATGATGCTAACGCAGGGCTTGATAAGTTAATTAATAATGGAATTGATGTGGACATTAGAAATGCGTATGCGCTCCATTCTAACGGTAAAATCGAATATGATAAAGCGATAACTGAATACGAAAAGATTAAACGATCCCTCGGATTCATAAGTGATCCAACCATGCGAAATAAAGCCATTGCGGATGTAGACACTCGAATTGCGGATGCGAAGAAGAATAAAGCAGCAGATGAGGCGAAGTACGCGAAGGCACTGAGCATCGTAAAGGATAACCTTGATTCGCTCACCTTTAATCCATCGGATAAGGTCGGGTATGTTGCTCGCCTCGCAAAAGTTAAAGGCGCCCTGACCACAGAACCGCTGAAATCTAAAGCAAAACAAGCGGATATTCTCGCATTAAATACAAGGTATACCAAAGTCAGTGCATATTTTGCAGACAACAAAAAGGAGTTCCCTAAACTTGCGCTTAAAGATTCTATTGCGGCCTTGTCTGCAGCAAACTTATTGTTAACCCGTGCCGGAAGTAACGAATTAGGAAATATAGAGGTAAACTACCTTAAATCGTTAATCGATCTATTGAATCAAAAAATTAAACCAATAAAAAATACACCTGTTTCTAGTGTACGTGGAACCGTGGTCAATGCTCCTGCTGGAGCAACCTTGGTTTTAAATGTTTCGGATGCGAAAGACGAAATGGCGTTCACTAAAACCACCAATGAATTAAAGGTAGTTGCTGCTTGGGATGGATTAAAAGAATCGGTGGACCGCACAAACTTGGAGACTGGAAAGCGAGAAGATCAGCGCAGTTTGAATCAACAGCGGAGCTTAGAGCAATCTGCAGATGAACGCGATGTAATGGGTGTTCAAGAGGGTGAAAACAACAAAGTGCGCGAGTCTTTGCAAGTAGCCTCTACAGATCGGGTGGGCTATGAAATTAATGCCCAAAATAAACTAAATCTTGAAGCTGTAAATCAGCGTGGAACAATTCAGGATGCCAACAAGGATTCTATCGATGTTCATGTGTCAAAACAAGTTGAACAAAACAATGCATCACGCGTTTCGAACGAACAATATATGGATCAGGCAAACGATACGCGTGATGTAATTAATAAGACCCTTACCGAGCAGAATTTACGTAATGTGGAGTCGCAGCAAGGTGTCGTTTCCTCTTTTGAAACATCTAAAAGTCAACAAGATGCAGCAGCATTAGAACAGACAGAAACGGCCAAACTGGCGCAAGCATTAAAAGCTGATTACGTAGATAATCGCACGAATCAAGCGAATTATTTGAAGGACGAAGCCGGCAATTGTTTTACTTGGAATAAAATGACGGAGTTGGTTTACAAATCGGTCAATGAGCTTGGTTTCACAACACGCATCATTACGCGACGAATTGTTGTGAATGCAAACGGATACGGTGTGGTTTATGAAATGACTACCAACGACCAAGGAATTCATGCCTTTTCACTGAACGGACAAGCCATTCCTGAATCGTTTTGGTTGCAGCATTCAACCGGAGAAACTTCATTTAGTGAGGGAGGGCCAATTACCCCCGGTTGTAAGTAGTTAAAAACAGATTGTCAGTAAATCTTTAGCTTTCCTCGCTCAGCAACTTTTTTGAAGTGTAGTTTTACAATAAAAAATGAACATTCATTTTATTGCGATTGGAGGGAGTGCTATGCACAATTTAGCCATTGCGCTAAACCGAAAAGGGAACCGAGTAAGTGGGTCTGATGATGAAATTCTTGATCCATCGAAGTCAAGGCTTGCAAGAGAAGGAATTCTGCCAGAAACCGAAGGTTGGTTTCCAGATAAAATCACAGGTGAAATTGACGCGATTATTCTTGGAATGCATGCCCGTGAAGATAACCCAGAACTATTAAAAGCCAAGGAATTAGGGATCCCTGTGTATTCCTACCCTGAATATTTGTACGAGGCAAGTAAGAATAAAATACGGGTTGTAATCGGCGGAAGCCATGGGAAAACAACCATTACATCGATGATTTTACACGCAGCAAAATCCTTGAATTTCCCCTTGGATTATATGGTTGGAGCGCAATTAGAAGGCTATGATTGCATGGTTCAATTAACGGATTCTGCGAAGTACATGATTTTAGAAGGAGATGAATACCTGAGTTCACCGATTGATCGCCGACCTAAATTTCATTTATACAAGCCGAACATCGCCTTACTGAGTGGAATTGCTTGGGACCACATCAATGTGTTTCCTACGTTTGACCATTATGTGGATCAGTTTAGGATTTTTATTCAGTCGATTGAACCGAACGGAAGCTTGATATTTAATGCAAATGATTCGGAAATTGTCGGTTTAGTAAATGAAACGAATACTATAAAAGCAACACACCCGATTCCTTACGAAACCCCTTCATTTGAGGTAACCGAAGAGGGTACGTGTTTGCATGTCAATGGCAATAGGTATCCGCTTCAGATTTTTGGCGACCATAACTTGCAGAATTTGATGGGTGCGATGTTGGTGTCAGAACAAATGGGAATCAACACGCATGATTTTTTAACGGCCATGTCGGATTTCACAGGTGCCGGAAAGCGCTTGCAGAAAGTGGTAGAAAATGCTTCGTTCGTAATGTTTAAAGATTTCGCACATTCCCCATCCAAATTGAAAGCTACAACTGCCGCGGTTAAGCAGCAATATCCAACTAAGAAGCTCATTGCCTGCATGGAATTACATACATTTTCTTCGCTGAAAAAGGAATTTTTACCACATTACAAAGATGCGATGCGTGCTGCTGATTTTCCCTTGGTTTATTTTAATCCCCAGGTGGTAGCACATAAAAAATTGGAACTCATTAGTAAAGAGGATGTTTCGCAGGGATTTGGCGGTGGTGTTTTCGTGGCCAATCAAACACAAGAAGTGTTGGATTTTATTTCCAGCAAGATTCAGGAGCAGTGCGTATTGCTCATGATGTCTTCAGGGAATTTTGATGGGGTTAATTTTGAAAGCCTCGGTGTTCAACTCATGGAATCAATCGGTTCTCCGAAATAACAACCTTCGGTAAATAATAGCAATCAAAATGCTATTAAAAAGCGTGTAAAGGGTCATTCCTAAGAGTGCAATTATAAAAGTAAAACTTGCACTTGCAATCATTTTAGCTTGTTGCAGACTCATTTTAGTGATTTCCTTATCCGATTTATTAGCTAGTTCTGGGTTTTTAGCGCGAATCTTCTCAATATTCTTAGGATTCTCTAATAATTCCCTCGCTTGATCAACTTGGTATTGATTATACTCCGGATGAATTTTCGCATAGAATAGGTAGATGAAACCACTCACCATTAAGGTGTAAATCATCCCTGTACCAATGCCTTTTTTCATGTCTTGAAGAAAATTGGCAGGATTTATTTCGTTGCGCTTTAATAAATACAATGAAAACGAGATGGTCAGCGTAAGAAGTAGCATATTTATTAATACGAATACTTGAACACTTCCAAAGGTAAATAACCCTAAAATAAAGGCCATCTGCTTAATGAGGATCCAAAGCAACGCAAGACCTATCGGAATAAAATAAATGCGATTCATTAGCTATTCATTGAAACCAAAAACTCTTCGTTTGAACGGGTATTTTCCATGTGAGACTTTAAGAACTCCATGGCTTCTACCGGATTCATATCGGCGATAAACTTACGAATTAACCATACGCGTTGAAGTACATCTTTACCTACCAATAAATCTTCTCTTCGCGTTCCAGATGCAGTAATATCAATTGCAGGGTAAATTCTACGGTTAGAAATTTTGCGGTCTAACTGAAGTTCCATGTTACCTGTACCTTTAAATTCTTCGAAGATAACCTCGTCCATTTTCGATCCTGTTTCGGTTAGCGCCGTTGCAAGGATGGATAGTGAACCGCCGTTTTCGATTTTTCTAGCAGAACCAAAGAAACGTTTCGGTTTGTGTAATGCATTCGCATCCACCCCTCCTGAAAGAACTTTTCCAGATGCTGGAGATACCGTATTGTAGGCGCGAGCTAAGCGCGTGATGGAATCAAGTAAGATACACACGTCATGTCCACACTCCACCATACGTTTCGCTTTCTCAAGTACCATATTGGCAACTTTTACGTGACGTTCAGCCGGTTCATCAAAGGTTGAGGCAATAACCTCCGCTTTAACACTTCGAGCCATGTCTGTAACCTCTTCAGGACGTTCATCAATTAACAATACAATTAAATATGTTTCCGGATGATTTGCTGCAATAGCATTTGCAACATCCTTGAGTAACATGGTTTTTCCCGTTTTTGGCTGAGCCACAATCATTCCACGTTGTCCTTTACCGATTGGTGCAAATAAGTCCATTACTCGGGTAGAAAGTGTCTCTTGGGGATGTCCGGTTAATTTGAATTTTTCGTCCGGAAATAAAGGCGTTAAATATTGGAATGGAACCCGATCACGAATGTACGAGGGGTCACGTCCGTTGATTGATTCTACTTTTACCAGCGGGAAGTATTTTTCACCTTCTCTTGGTGGACGAATCGTACCTTTTACGGTATCACCCGTTTTCAAACCAAACAACTTGATTTGATTTTGACTTACGTAAATATCATCCGGTGAGGGTAAGTAGTTATAATCGGAAGATCTCAAAAATCCATACCCATCTTGAATTACTTCAAGCACACCCTCCGCGGTAACAATCCCAACCAAATCATATAAATCCTCTTTCGGTTTAACGGGTTCTGGTGTTTCTCCTTCGTTCGAACTTGGATTATTTGGTGTTTGGTATGGTTTTCGGTCGCGTTGTTGTTGATGCTGGTGTTGTGGTTTTCGTTCCGTTCTACCTGGTGCGTTGCTTTGGGGTTCTTTTGGGGTCTCCTCAGAAACCGGTTCAACCGCTGCGCTTGGAGTAGCCTCGTTTGTATCAAACGGCAGGGTAGGAGCCGCTGCGTCTTCTTTTTCCATTTTAGGTTTCCTTGGACGTGTTTTACTCCGTTCAGCGGCCTCAGGTTGTTCAGGAGCCGAAGGGGTAGGGGTTTGGGCAGATTCACCGCTTAAAGCACTTATTAATTCTGCTTTTTTAAGGGTTTGTGCGTTTGGAACACCAAATGTTTCAGCAATTACACGTAAATCATTTAAACTTTTCCCTGATAATTCTTTAATATCCATAAAGGTTGTGATGTGTGAAAAAAACGCGAATAATGCGTAAGAGAGAATTCGAATGCAAGTTTATTAAAAAAAAAGGACATTAACAGCAGTGATAACGATTTATCACGTTTTTCTTTTCTTCTTTTTAGCAGCAGGAAATAATATATTATTGAGAATCAATCGATAACCGGGTGAATTTGGATGTAAATTTAAATCGGTTGGGGGATCACCAACAAAGTGCTGATAATCTTCTGGATCATGTCCGCCATAGAATGTCCACATGCCTTGACCGTATTCACCGTGCAAATAACGAGCAGTACCGATGGATTTTGTTTCACCCATAATTAGGACATTCGGTTTCACAAATTCCTTGTGAAAATCGGTGGATTGTCCCATAAAACCTTTAATCGTTGACGTATGGCATTGGGTGAGCATGGTAGGAACAACATCCCATTTCGCGGAATATTCAAACAAGGTAAAATAATCTTCTTGCTCTCGTATGGTTGAATTATTGCGCAAATTAGAAGCATCCAAATTCGAATATTCATAGAAATAGGGGTCACGATTCAAGGTGAAATTTTGAAAGGCTAAGGATCTGGTGAAGTCTAGTTTGTTTTGTGCGTTGGGATCGGCACCATCGCCGTCGTAAATATTTTCACAAATGTCAACGCCATTCGCACTTAATGCGATGTCATAGCTGTCTGTTCCGCTACACATCGTGAATAAAAATCCACCGCCCATGATGAAATTCTTAATGTTCTGAGCTACCGCCAATTTCAACTGCGAAACCTTCTTGAAACCTAGCATGCGTGCATTGGTTTCCGCCACCTTAACTTGTTCTTTATACCAAGGCTGAAACGAGGCAGAGCTATAGAATTTCCCATACTGACCGGTGAAATCCTCATGGTGAAGGTGCAACCAATCATATTTAGGCAAGAGCCCCATTACGATAGCTGAATCATAAATTTTATCGTATTTAATCTCGGCATATTCAAGTACCATGGTTACTGCATCATCCCAAGGTTGCTTATTCGGTGGCGTGTAAACCGCGATTTTTGGGGCTTTTTCCAGTTGTATGACTTCCATATTCACCTCTGGATTCGAGATTTCTGTTTTTACCGAACTCACTTGTCCGTCCGTAAGTACTTGGTATTTTACCCCACGAATTTTTAATTCACGCTCAATTTCTTGAAGATGCGGCATCAAAAAGGCACCGCCTTTGTAGTTCAATAACCATTCGATTACTACGCCATTATCCAAACACCAATAGGCAATCCCGTAAGCTTTTAAGTGATTACTCTGGCTGTTATCCATAGGTACTAACAACTGGGTAGCCCCTAGCTTTAGGCTGAACGCAATGAACAAAAGAAAAAAGCTTGCTTTTTTAATCATTAGAATGGAACAGTTTGGTCTCCGTCAAAATTAAAATCTTTATCGGATTGATTCATTTTACTTTGAATGGTAATGGTATTTGAATCTTGATTAAAACTTGAAAGTGCAGAAGTGTTACTTTCACCAAAATCACCCAGGGAAGAGGCATCATTCATGTTTTCAAACCGCGCATATTTTGCTTCGAAGCGCATGCGAACCGTATCCGTTTTACCATTTCTGTGTTTAGCGATGATAAATTCAGCCATGTCTTGGGTTGAATTCCCATGATCATCCTTATAGATTTTGTAGTATTCTGGACGATATAAGAAGGATACAATATCTGCATCTTGTTCAATCGCACCAGATTCCCGTAAATCCGATAGCATAGGTTTTTTGTCTCCCGCACGCTGTTCAACGGAACGGCTTAGCTGTGCTAAAGCGATGATTGGAATGTTTAATTCCTTCGCGATTTCTTTAATAGATCTAGATATAGTGGAGATTTCTTGTTCACGGTTTCCATTATTCCTACCGTCTTTAGCCGACATTAACTGCAAGTAATCGATAATTACTAATTCAATGTTGTGTTGAGCTTTCAATCGACGGCACTTTGCACGAAAATCAAAAATACTGAGTCCGGGCGAATCATCTATGAATATTGGCGCGGTGGTTAATTTAGGAATTCGGGCATGCAATTGATGAAACTCATGGTCAGCCAAATCACCTTTTCTTAATTTTTCTGAGTCGATTTTAGCTTCTCCCGCAATCAAACGTTTGACTAATTGAACGGAGGACATTTCTAACGAAAAAATCGCAACCCCTTTTCCATGCTCTACCGCTGTATTTCTAGCCGCGGATAATACGAAAGCTGTCTTACCCATTCCCGGACGAGCCGCAACAACAATCATATCTGAACGCTGCCAACCGGAAGTAATTTTATCTAATTCAATGAACCCTGAAGGTATCCCCGATACGCCATCACCTGCAGCGCGAGCTTTTTCAATCTCCTCGATGGCATCTTTAACAACACTCGACATCGCATTAACCTGTTTGGTCATGTTGTTTTCTCCGATTTGAAAAAGTCCGGTTTCTGCCTTGTTCAATAAATCAAACACGTCAACGGTATCATCAAATGCATCTTTTAAAATGTCAGAACTCACACGTATGAGTTCACGTTTAATGAACTTCTCAGCGATAATTCTAGCGTGATATTGAATGTGAGCCGATGAAGCCACACGATTCGTTAATTGTGAAACATATCCTACGCCACCGGCCGCTGTTAGTTCTCCGTTTTTTGCTAAACGCTCTGTAACGGTTACCAAATCCACCGGATTTGTAGAAGCAAACAAATCTCGAATCGCTTTAAAAATGTATTGGTGTTTTGGATCGTAAAAACTTTGTTCATTCAAAATATCAATCGTGTCGTTTACGGCATTGCGTTCCAACATCATCGCCCCTAACACCACTTGTTCCAATTCTATGGCTTGCGGTGGGATACGCCCCATTTCATTGGTGAATGCGGTCGCGACTTTTGCGCGTGTACTCGGCTTACGCGATGTATCCTGTGGTTCCATGATAAAAGATATTGAGTGAAATTTACTGCGCTAAGGCAGTCATCAAATGTACTAAAAAGCAGCGATTTTTGTATGCGTTGTTTATAACTATTTTAAGCCTTTTTTAGCTGCAGCAGTACCAACCGTTTGCGTAATGTAATCTATATTTTTTTTAGGGTTTCTGGCTGGACTATAAGCCCTTCCGTAGAAAATGATTTGCAAATGAAGTTTGTTCCATGCTTCTTTCGGAAACAAGGCTTTAGCATCGCGCTCCGTTTGAACAACGCTTTTGCCTGAGGTTAAGCCCCAGCGCGTAAGTAAGCGATGAATGTGCGTATCTACTGGAAAGGCAGGAACGCCAAAGGCTTGTGACATGACCACAGAAGCCGTTTTATGTCCAACACCCGGCAAGGCTTCTAATGCCTCAAATGCATTCGGTACGCTACCCATATGATGTTCAAGAAGCAATTCAGATAAGCGATGAATGGCCTTGGATTTTGCGGGAGATAAGCCACATGGACGTATAATTTCTTTAATTTCTTCAATGGAAAGCTGCACCATTTCCTGCGGTGTGTTCGCCTTAGCAAATAAATGAGGGGTGATTTTATTTACTCGTTCATCCGTGCATTGTGCAGAAAGCAGCACTGCAATCAGTAAGGTGTACGGATCCGAATGATCTAAGGGAACAGGCGTTTCGGGAAATAACCGTTCCAATTCGGTTTGAATATACTGTGCTTTTTCTTTTTTTGTCATGGCCAATTCCCCAAGCTAATCATGGAGATTATTCGAAAATTACTAATAAAAAACAAGGCCATTGTCGTCCCAACAATAAAAAAACTAAACCACGATCCTAATACTTGTATGGTGCTTCGTTTTCGGTAAAACACTAAGCTTATAGGAACCAAAAGAAATGCATACAGAAGCCATCGAATCCAATAAAAAGTAAAATGCACTTGTATAGGTATTGTCCCTCGATCCGTTGTGTGAATAATCTCTTTTGTTAGGCGGCAAATTGCTGTTTCATGAATGACCACCTTGGGGTAACTTTCAAAGGTTGATGGTTGATAATCGGCTACAAAATACGATCCGTCTGATGTGATGATTTCGTTCACAAAGTGATCACTAATGCTCTGATATCTCGTGCTATTATAGGATGTAACGTTATCTGTAATTTGGTGCACTGGAAGAAATTCATCCGAAATAAGACAAATCAAGGTGAGGCTCGCCAATATCCCCATAAAAATCTTGATTTTCATTTTAGGACCTTGAACAAAGGTATCGTAAAATGCATTCAGTTCACGCTCTTGCTCTTTTCGCATGTGCTCATAGCGTTCCCACGCTTTTCTATGAAATTCGCGATGCTGCGCGGCATGACTGGAGGTGTAGTTTGTAGTTTTTGCTTTGACTGAAGTTCCGAAATCCTTTTTCAATATGCGCTCATAGGCGTCGAGCAGTTGTTGGAAAATTACGGTAGCATCTTCGCTTGGATTCTTGTCGGGATGATATTGCTTGGCTAATTCCCTGAACCTTCGCTTTACTTCCGCATCCGTTGCAGTGGGCTCAAGCCCCAAGATTTTATAATACGGCGCTCCAGACATACCTTGTTGATTCGTCTATCATCCCTTTTCTATCGAGCTTTTCCGATGCATTTCGCTTAAGCCGCTCTACGACCTTATATTTTCTTGGAATCTCATGCGATTCAATCGATGGTATGCTTTTAAATCGAGCAATCGAAACTTCATTTGTTCCCTCTGTTAGTATTAACCCAATTCCTTGTCCATAGGCAACATCATCAAAAGGTACGATCATGTAATCACCATGTAATGTCTCTTTGAGTTTGTGTTCAAGCAGTTCGGGATGAATTTTTTTACCGCCGGAATTAATTACAAAATCCATTCTACCCTTATACTTAAATGATTGTGGGCTTAAAAGTTCCACGCAATCGGTGGTGTGTAGGTCTCCTTGTTTAAAGTCTCTACAGGCTATCACAAGCTGTGAATCTTGCATCTTAAACGAAATGCCTTCTAATGCTAGGTATGGGGCGTCTTCGTCGCTCGTTATTTTTCTTAGGGCAACATGCGATGCCGTTTCTGTCATGCCATAGCTTTGATACGCATTTTTCCAATAGGCTTGGATTGCTTGGTGTTGATTGCTGGATAGCGGGGCGCCTCCGATTAATACGGTTGTATCGCGATGGTTTTGTGAACCTGAGGATATAAACTCCATCGCTTGAATAGGCACCAGCGCGACAAAATCCAAGGAAGTTTGAACGAATTCAAGGGGGTTTTTACAAATCGGCAACACGTGCAGTTCCATCTGTGCTATCAGGGCTCGTATAACCATTAATTTTCCTCCAATGGTTTGGGTAGAAAGGGCCAGGCCAGCTTTCATTCCCGACCTTAAGCCAAGGTATTTAATGGTGCGTTCTGCAGAATGTTCAATGAGTTTCTTCGCTAAGTGTATAGGTTTCGGGGTTCCTGTAGATCCTGAGGTGTTACATTGAATATAGTCTGAACTGTTTTCCCATTCTTGGATGAATGATTTGATCTCTTCGATCCGCGATAAATCATGATAAACCAACTCCATATCAAAATTCAATGTCTAGATTAAATCGATTTTTCAGGGTATGGATGTTCGGGTTTTTGCGCGCTAAGGCTTGATACTTATCTTTTCCTGTTACCGGTTTCTGTTCGGATTCAGCGACCTCTGTTACCAACAGCTTTACTTCAATGAATCCATTTTTTAGTTCAGTTTTTAAAAAATCAACAAATTCTTGAAGAATAGGGGTTATGTAAGCTACTTGGACTTCATTATCTACGATCAAGGTGATGGTTTCGTCATTAAGTTTTGGGTCCCGTTTAATTAAGGCATGATAAAACGTTTCTTTCCCCAGGCCTTTTAGGACATGGGCATACCTTCGCGTACAAGAAATCATTGCATCCGCGCTGAATTGGTTCCTTGGTTTATCCTCCTCTGGCACCACTTGTTTCATTCGGTGCTCGGCTAATTGCGCTTTTATACTGAGGGTACTTTCAGATAAACTTCCTGTAGGTTTTTCAAGCGTGTTTGGTTTTTTCTCCAGTTCCACTTTCGGTAAACTGAGGGAAGGTTTTACTTGCTTGTCTTGACTCTGCTGTGGACGTAACGATTGTTTAGCAAATGGAATGATGCTAATTGGATCCGTTAAGGATTTTTTTTTTCAGCCTCTTGTTGTAAAGAACCTAACTCCATGAGGGTAACTTCGACCAGAAGTCGTTGGTTTTTCGAACTCTTATAGGCTACATCTGCCTTACTTAGTACATACAAAGCACGCGTAAGTTGAATTTTTTCCCATGCTGCAGCTTGTTCTTTAAATCGATCTTTAATTTGATCGGTTAATTCCAAAAGCGGTAAGGTCCGAACATCTTGTGCCATTAATAAGTTCCGAAAATGATCGGCTAAGCCAATAATGAATTGGTGCCCATCAAAGCCTTTCTCAATAATGTCATTCAAGGTTAAAATGGAGCCGGCAATGTCCTCTTTTTTAAGGTAGTCTACGATTTTAAAATAATAGTCGTAGTCTAACACATGCAGGTTGGTTAAAACCGTTTGGTACGTGATGTTGCCATTACTGAAGGTGACCAATTGATCAAAAATAGATAAGGCATCACGCAAGGCACCATCTGCTTTTGTAGCAATGAGGTGTAAGGCTTCGGGTTCTGCGCTAACGGTTTCTTTTTCTGCAATGCTAGTGAGGTGAGCCGCAATGTCCTTAACACTAATTCGACTAAAATCAAAGATTTGACATCTCGAAAGGATGGTTGGAATTATTTTATGCTTTTCTGTAGTGGCTAAGATAAAAATCGCATGTGCAGGCGGTTCTTCTAGCGTTTTAAGAAAGGCATTAAAGGCATTTGCCGTAAGCATGTGAACCTCATCTATGATGTACACTTTGTAATTTCCAAGTTGTGGCGCAATGCGTACTTGGTCAATTAATCCTCGAATGTCATCCACAGAGTTGTTCGAAGCCGCATCTAATTCATAGATGTTCAGCGAATTCCCAGAATTAAATGAAATGCAAGAGTCACATACATCACATGCTTCAAGTTGCGGGGTTCGGTTGAAGCAATTAATCGTTTTGGCTAGGATTCGCGCCGTGGTGGTTTTACCAACACCCCGTGATCCACAAAACAAAAAAGCTTGAGCTAAATGACCGGTTAAAATGGCGTTGCGCAAGGTGCCTGTAATAGACCCTTGTCCTACAACCGTTTCAAAGGTTTGCGGACGATACTTCCTTGCTGAAACAACAAACTCGCTCATACCACAAATGTAACGGATTCTATGTTAAAACGCAGTGGATAATTCGCGTTGTTGATAAATTTTATCTTAATTCCGGGTAAAGTGGCCTCGGATGGTTTTTCCTTGGTCATACACTTCGATAAAGAAGTTCCCAGAATAGGCAGAAACATCGATAGAATTTCCTGTAAAATTCATGTCATGAAATACTTCAGCCCCCTGTGCATTGATAATTCGCAGTTCAATTGGAGCGGAAAATTCATGCTTGAAAAATAAGAAATCCGAGGTAGGATTTGGGTAGGTGAGCAATCCATATTCTTCTGAAATGACCGATATGCTATTCTGTTGAGTTAAGGCATTCCATTTATTTAAATAAATTTTAAGTGTTCCTGACCGAACATCGCCCCAAACGGCATAGCAAGTATCTCCTGCATATACTACACTCATGAAGTCGTTTCCGCTTCCTTCTAGGATGGTGTCGTGTGCTGCGGCTTGACTTGAAATCGGATAATCTTGACCAACAGTTAAGGCCCCAAAGGGTTTCGTTGCTGCATAAATTTCACTCGCTTGTTCATACCCGTCGCTGGGTGCATTTCGGCGGTCCCGCCACGTGATCATTAAATCCCCGGATTCGTTAAAATCACCCCAGATCAAGTCTTGTACGCGGTTATTTCCGATGGGGTCTTGGTTAACTTTTTGCATGGTTCCCCAGGTATTTCCTCCATCACTGGATTCCATTAAATACAC
>CANHSL010000067.1 GCA_947463385.1 Flavobacteriales bacterium | reverse complement strand
GATAAAAAGCCTTAAGCTAAGAGAGGAAAAAGTTTGGGAGATATAGACCGTTTTCAAATTACACTTGCCATTATTGAAGTTATTCTTTGCCATGGCCCTAAACGTTTCCCGTGCATAATAGGTGCATCTCGCCATCGGGGTGAGATAAATCTTTCCTCCATTTCGAAGTAAACGCTTTGATAATTCCATGTCATGGTTTCGAATGAGCCGTTCATCATAGCCTCCTACGGCTTTCAATTCTTGCGCACGGTATAATCCAAAGGGAACGGTATCCACGGTAAGTACATCCGAAACTCCTGTTCGAAATTTAGCATTCCCTACACCCACAGGATGCATAAGCACGGTGCGTATAGACTCAGACATCGTGGTACTATTTTTCACCTTAGTTTCCATCACACCACCCACCGCGATTGCATCAGCATACTGGCTCATCGTAGAAATAAGGGTGCCTATATACCCATAATCAAAGGATGCATGCGCACTTGAAATTAAAATGTAGGTTCCCTGAGCGGCATGAACACCTATATTTAGTGCCCGCGGTGTAATTCGATCCGGATTGTTCAGCACCTTCACTTGGGGATACCTTTGAGAAAGCTCATTCAATAAAGCTACGGTTCCATCGGTCGATCCTCCATCTATCACCAACAATTCCATGCGTGAAGGGTCTGTGCCATTCGACAACAACGAATCAATGCAATCCCTGATGTATCGCACCTCATTATAGCACGGAATAACAACGGAAACTTCAGGTTTCATTCGGTTGGTTTTTAAATGCTGGATAAATACCAATAAGCATACAACTCCACAACAACCAAAACACAATGCCCGATTGACGTTCCAACATCGATTCAAACAATCCATTGAACGCAAAAGCGCAAACTACAAGAATTAACATGCCTTGTTTATGTTTCCACCCAAACCACAGCATACTTAACAACAAAGCAAGTAACCAAAGCATACCAATCCAACCGGTTTCCACCGCCGTATGAAAAAATTGATTGTGTGGATTCAGGTGCTCCTTGGCTAAATTAACTTGACCATATTCAAGAAGTTTAGCTTCTATTGCCATGGGAAGGTTGCCTACCCCTACGCCATTGGGATGTTCTTTTAGTAATTCAGCAGAGGCGCTCCATAAAATCAAGCGGGCATCGTTGCCACGAATTTCCCCACGGGGAACATGCGTATAGGCGTATGGGTCCTTCAAATAGTTAGAGACAAAAGAAACGGAATCTGACACATTACTTCGTAAGGAAGGTATGAAATACATACCCAGATAGATAACTACCATGCCAAGGGTAAAAACTCCAATAAGCACGGTCCAACCTTGTTTTTTAAACAACCAATATCCAACCAAAAATGCCATGAGTATTGCAGCGAATAATAAGCCAGACAAACTTTCTAAATGCACATGGGTATAGAGTAAAAAAAGTATCCCAACCGCCGATAACAGATGTTCACGCATCGTTCGAGGTGCTTCCCAACGCTTAAACAACATGAATATCCCTAAGGCACAGAAAACGGACAAATAGGTAGGGTGATGAAACAATCCAGAAAAATGAGACGAGAACAAATAGGCAGTATTATAATTGTGCTCTTCATAATTGAAAAAAGCACCCAAATAACACAGTAATAACATCGAAAACAAGGCGAATAAAAACCCGTTTTCTATCCTTCGTTTGTTAAGCGAAAAGGTTGGCACAAAAGAAAACACCAAGGGAAAGAGTACAAAAGACAGCTTTTTCTCTATTCCGAACCTTGCGGCGTTTGGATCCATGGAATTGGTTGCATAAAGCGCGTAAAGCGGCAAAAACAATGCGATGCCAACCAAGACCCCATTCAAACGAAAACTGAGATTTTTGCTAATAACCCCATATAGAACGATTAGAAAAAAAAGAATACAGAACAGTCCTGTTAGGCCGGGTAGAAGCATCCATGCCCCTACGAGTACGGTGAGTGCCCATTCGTATATGCCTGGATAATTCAACTTCATATGTTCAGTATCTCCGTGTAACACCTGACGAGTTTCTCCTCTTCAGCTGACCAATTATAGATTTCTTTTACCCGTTGTTTTCCTCGGTCACCCATGGACCTTGCAAGCGCTGGATTCGTTCTTAAGTATTCAATCGCTTCGCCAATCGCCTTTGGATCCGCCGGATCGACGCAAACACCAACCTCCTGTACTTCAATAAGTTCCTTCCACATCGGGAAATTAGAACCAATTACAGGAATTCCCGAAGCCATGTATTCAAAAATCTTATTGGGCTGGGCATTAATATGATTTGGAAAAGGAAGAAAAGTCACGATGCCCGCAAATGCTTTTTGCTTAATTGCCAGGGCTTCCTTTCGGCTCACATGACCGCAGGGAACCACCTGACTCCATCCCAGACTTTGCTCAAGTTCTTCTTGGTAGGAAGGCGATAAGGTTCCCGCTAATTGCAAGGTAGTTTGGGTGAATTGCATGGCATCCACGAGCTGTGAAATCCCACGTATGTGGGTTAAGCCGCCAATATAACACACATGGGTACGGGGCTCAAGGGACTCATCAAACTCTAATTCAGTTAGCAATGGATAGTTGTTAATGTCAATTACTCGAGGATGAATTTTTTGAAAGCGATCTCGAATAAAAGGTGTTGCAGTCATCACGGCATCCACACGTTTAACGATAAAATTCTCATACCACTCAAAAAGTACAGAAAACATTCGGCTCATGGGTAGATAACTCTTCCCTATCAATTGCCTTGGCAAATCCTCGTGGGCGTCATAAATCACCAACTTTCCTTTCCGTTTTAATTTAGGAACAATGCGAAGTAACTCCGGATCGTGAATATGATAGATTGAACCGTCCAAGGACAAGGCTTTTTCATACACGTGGTTAACGGTCTGCCACATGCGTTTTAATCGACTGCCAGTTCGAGCAGCGACCGTATGAATGTGAACGCCTTCTTCGATACGTTCTGTTACACCAGATAAGACCAAATGGACTTCTGCTGATGGAAACCGTTTAGCTAAGGAACGACACTCCTTCAAAAATATCCGAACATCTAGGTCTGGATGTGCACTGCTCAGGTGAATGATTTTCAAGGGCGAAATCGACATGAAACAAAAGTATCAGAAAGGGAGCGACAAAATACATCGCATGGATGGAGTTTTCCCCATAAGATGTTGAATAAAGCGCTTTTAGTATCTTTGATGCCATATGCTAGGCAAACCAAGTTTATTGAAACGAATTCTGCGAAGGATTTTCCCGACACATAGCCCGTATATGATTACGCGAATTAAGGATAAGGACGGGAAAAATATACCAGGCACACGAATTTCATCGCACACCTTTATTGATCATCCCGGCTCGCTTTCGCTGGCTCAAGGTGTTTATATTGGACATTTTAATGTATTGGAGGCCAGCCATAGATTAACGATTGAGGAGGGAGTTCAGGTTACTACACACTGCGTAATCACTACCCATTCAAGCCATCAATCCATCCGTTTATATGGATCATCCTATGCGGGAAAGGAAATGATTGGCTATGTTACAGGGGGAGTACACATTGGGAAATATTCCTTTATTGGTCCGCACAGCACCATTATGCCTGGAACTAAGATCGGAAAAGGAAGTTTAGTGCACGCATACAGTTACGTCAAGGGCGAATTCCCAGATTTTTCGATCATCGGTGGGAATCCTGCAATTGTACTTGGCGACACCCGAACCTCAGACCGTACCTTGCTTGAACAATATCCGGAATTGAATTCGATGTATAATGAGTGGACAAACTAATTGGCTTGCCTTTGGGTGTGCAGCGCTTGTATTACTCGATGCCCTCTTTATTCCAGATATTCGGATTTCAAGCCAATTACCTGCATTTCAATTAACTGATTTCTTGCTCCCAATTATAGGACTTCTGTTATACCCCAAGTTACCCCTGGTTAGAAAGGAATGGTGGTTTCTGTGGATTGCCTTATTTGCAGGCTACATGTTGCTTCCAATTCTAATTAATGGTCGAATTAAGCAATGGAATGACTATTTAGAACTTTACAGGGTTTTAAAATTAGGGGTGATTTTCTTGTTGTTTAGGTTTATTCAACCCAAACAACTACACCCCTTGATTGTAGGGAGCTTTATGGTATTAATACTCATTAATGTGCTTCACTTATACAACGTATTCAATATAAACGAACTCTTAACCTACACGTATGGTGATAGTATTCACTTCAAACTTTTTGGACGGGACTCCCTAGGAAATCCAGCGGTTAAGCGAATGTTAGGCACCATGGGAAATCCCAATACCAATGCCTTGTTGTTTTTATTTTTTACCGTGTATTTTTTACCGATTGAAAAAAAACGCGAACACTGGACACTATGTTATACCGCACTATTCATGGTATTTCTGTGTCAATCTAGAACATCCCTAATTGCTGCAGGACTTGTGGTTGGTGCTATGTTATTTCTTACAAAAAAGGACGGGTTAAAGGGCGCAGTTTGGAAGGTTGTTTCGAGCATCGGGTTATACGTTTTAGCCACTATGATCGCTACCTCATTTTTCAAATATTCAAGTTACAGCAATAGTTTGATGGATGGTTCCGCCCTATATTCCACGTCATTGCGAAGCAGGTGGGAATCATGGAGCATCTTATGGGACATGATTAAAACTAAGCCGATCTTTGGTTTTGGTCCGTATAAAGCGTATTTCACCGCGCATCAATTGTATTCAGAAAATGAATATTTACTCATTTGGTGGCGGTATGGGATATTTGGTCTGTTATTTTATTTAGGAATATTCCTCTTACCCTTCTGGGAAATGTTTAGACGAAAATTTGATGCGCACGCGGGAAAAGCGATGATTATGATTGGGGTCATGTTAATCGCTGCATTAACAAACAACCCGCTAACGGAACGTTCAATCAGTGTGCTTTTTATCTTTTTACTTGCTTCGGGATTACCAAAATCAAAAGAACATGAAAAAACTCTTGCTCATTGGTAGTAATACCGGGAACGCACACCTAAAAAACTATCTGGAACTAATTCGCGATTACTTCGATGAAGTGTTGGTTGTAAGTGATTACCCTATTGAATATGCCCCGTCTAAATCGGTTTCATTTTCTCTTAAGAATCCGTTAAAAATCAGGAATTCCATTCAAAAACTAAGACAGATAATCCACGATTACAACCCAAGCATTATCCATGTGCACCAAGCAAACAGCTATGCCTTTATTGCAGGCAAAGCTAATAATGGAAGTACACCCTTGGTACTTACTGCGTGGGGAAGCGACGTACTCCTTTTACCAAAAAGATCGATCATTCATCGGTGGTTGGTAACCCAGGCATTAAAATATGCAGATATAGTTACAGCAGACTCTGAACAAATGATTCAGGAAATACACGCGTTGTGCCCCGGGAAAGAGGCAGTCAATGCAAACTTTGGAGTTGATATTGATTTGCCTGAGGCAATGAATGCCGAACGTGAACTTATTCTTTACTCGAATCGGATGCATGAACCGCTCTATCGAATTGAAGATATCCTGACTCAATTTAAAGCCATGTGCGAGGAATTGGACGGACACTTAATTCTTGCCGGAAAAGGAAGTTTAACAGAAAAACTTAAGGATTATACCAAGCTACACCAGCTTATAAATCACGTTACTTTCGCTGGGTTTGTTACAAAAAATCAGAATAAAGCGAACTATTTGAAGAGTAAGTTTTTTATTTCAATTCCTACAAGTGATGGCACATCGATTTCGTTACTGGAGGCCATGGCATATGGGTGTATTCCTGTGTTATCGGATCTCCCCGCGAATCGAGAGTGGGTTGAAGATGGTAAAAATGGTATAATAATCGGCCGGACAGAACCTATGAGCAAGGCTATAAAACGAGGGCTCGAATTGGATGCGGCAAACGTTCAACATTATAACCGTGATCTCATAAATCAACGTGCCACAAAAAGCGCGAATGCAGCACTCTTTAAGGGAATTTACTCCCGTATCTTAGCGTCTGAAGCCAAGGCAAATCTATAGTACAAGTACAAGGTAAAGATCAACCAAATGGCCTGAACATACGATACCGTTTGCAAGGTTAAAATAAATACTGACGATGATTTTCCATAGGCCAAAGGGAAAACCCAAAAGGGTATCACTTGAATTAAGGAACTGACCAAGCCCATAATTAAGGCATAACGTTGCTTGTTTAGCAACAACGGAAGAGCTGAAATCGGGGATAAGACAAAGTTAACCATCAACCAAAAAGCCATCGTTTCTGCATACGTACCCGCTATTCCCCAAGTAGTTCCAAAAACAAATCCGAATATCTCGGTACCATAGAAAAAGAGCACGGTGAACGGAATAATAGAAATCAAGGTAAGTACACCAATGGTTTTGGAAAGTATCGGTGTAAGTGCCTTTTTCTTGTGCATTGCTTCGGAGGAACGGTTATAAAAGAGTTGTCCAACAGATACACCGACCAACATCAAGGGAATACGAAGCATTTGATATGCGTGGCCATAAGAACCATAAACTGCTTCGCCGAAATACGCCAAAATCAGGGTTGCAAGCAACATATCCCTGCCGTTATCAATGAATACATGTGGAAGATTCAACAGCGGAAACTCCCGATGTTCTTTGAGTACTACTCGTGTTTTACGAGGGGAAAATAGCTCTCGGAACCGATGATGTGTTTTTCGAAAGTCCCAAACAAATTCAAGCGCAGAAATAATAAATCCTAATAAGGTGGCTAAAATAAGTCCGAAAGATTTCCAATTCAAGAAAAAGAAACCCCATTTGAGTGCATTAGAAACCAAGGAGTTGGTGATTTTCTGACGGGAAATTATGCCATACGTTCCGGTACGTACAGCCCAACTGGTGCCGACATTAATAACGATCATAGCGGCAGCCCCGAGAATTACACAGAGTATAAACCAAGGGTGAAGATTCATAAGATCAAATACAACGGAAAACACCAATAAGAAACAGGCAATAAAAACTAAGAGCCAAAAAGAAAACATATACACAAACCGATACATCAAGTAGGAATGCTCATCCCGTTTAGGCAAGGGAAGAGCCGCTTCATAACGTAAGGTAGCGATAGAAGAAATGAATGCAATTAAACGCATGTAATAAAGCATTTCACCCATTTCCGCGTTGGTATAAAGTCGGGTTAAAATCGGTGCGATGGCATACCCAATCACCTGAGCCATTAAGGTCCCTGAAAAAAGTACGGTGAACGATTTAAATACGTCGCTCTTGGTGAACTGTCTAATTCTTTGTAATGGCATTCAACACAAAGATACTATGATTATATTTGTCGGACTAATTCAGAAATGTATGAAACACGTAGCGGTTATTGGAGCTGGAACCATGGGAAATGGGATTGCTCACGTATTTGCCCAATTTGGACATCAAGTAAACCTGATTGATATATCTCAACCCGCATTAGATAAAGCAATCGCGACGATCAGTAAAAACCTTGACCGACAAGTAAGTAAAGGCGCGCTGACCGAAGCAGAGAAAGGAGCAACCTTAGCTAATTTAACAACGCATACAGATATGAAGTCTGGAGTTGAAGGGGTAGCGCTGGTAGTAGAGGCCGCAACAGAGAACGTAGACTTGAAACTTAAGATATTTAAAGAATTAGATGCGTTAACTGATCCTTCCGTTATACTAGCCACAAATACATCTTCTATTTCCATTACCCAAATTGCTGCGGTGACTGGACGACCGGACAAGGTTATTGGAATGCATTTTATGAACCCTGTTCCGGTAATGAAATTGGTTGAAATAATCCGTGGGTATTCTACTTCAGATGAAGTAACGAATACGATTATGGACATGTCTAAAAAACTGAATAAAGTGCCTGTAGAGGTAAACGACTATCCAGGATTTGTTGCCAATCGCATATTAATGCCAATGATTAACGAAGCAATTTATACACTATATGAAGGTGTGGCAGGCGTTGAAGAAATTGATACGGTAATGAAATTAGGGATGGCTCATCCGATGGGTCCCTTACAACTCGCCGATTTTATTGGGTTAGATGTTTGTCTTGCTATTTTACGGGTATTACATGATGGCTTCGGAAATCCGAAATATGCGCCATGTCCTTTGTTGGTAAACATGGTTGTGGCTGGTAAGAAAGGCGTAAAATCTGGAGAAGGATTTTATACTTGGACCCATGGTACCAAGGAACTAATCGTCGCAGATAATTTTAAAAAATAGGCTTACAGGTTATGCTTTCTTGGCATATAAGACTGCTCTAACTTATCATATTCAAAAGGGAAATCAAACAAGTCACCCATTGTACAATTCAAGGCCGATGCAATTTTAACATAGGTCAATAATTGCGGATTCGATTTACCGTTTTCGATGACTGATAAATTTGACGGCTCCATTCCTACAGCCTGAGCTAAATCCTTAAGCGCTTTACCTTGTTTTTTGCGAATTAATCTAATTTGCTTTCCAACATTTATTAATAGGTCTTTATCTGAATTCGTTGCCATATGCCGCTAAAGTTTAAGTTAGTTCATGTATTGGTCAAAAATACATAGAATAATTCTATTGAAGCCTAACTAGAAAAATAAAATAGCAAAAACGACTATTTCAGTAACGATTCCTTTAATTCAGTAACAACTACCTTATCAATTGGGAAGGTCATTTGATCCGGAGTTAAATCTGTCAAAGCAAGCCATTCTACCCGTTCAAAATCACTTGAATCCATTGAACCAAGGGGTTTATTTATTACCCCAATATTTATCTCGTTTAACTTTAAGGTTACTAAATAATAAAATGAAATGATTTGGTCTTCTGGTTTAAAAACGGAAGCTTGATAGAATTCATTCAGATAAAACAAGCGAGCGGAGTCAATATACACCCCAAGTTCTTCTATAAACTCTCTTTTTAATGCATCCAAAATTCCTTCCCCCAGCTCTACGCCTCCGCCAGGAAATTTTATAAATTCAAACTTATTTCTTCGTTCATGGGATAAAAGGACTTCACCTTGATCATTGATTACAATGCCATAAACCCTTAGATTGAATCGTGTAACCAACTATTTAATAAACTTAAACGAAGTCCCTGGATAAACTGCATCATCCCCCAACTCCTCTTCAATGCGTATCAACTGATTATATTTTGCCATGCGGTCACTGCGAGATGCTGAGCCTGTTTTAATTTGCCCTGTATTCAAAGCAACAGCTAAATCAGCGATTGTGCTATCTTCCGTTTCACCAGAACGATGACTCATAACGGACGTATAGCCATTGGAAGTAGCCATTTGTACCGCTTGAATGGTTTCAGTTAAGGAACCTATTTGATTTACTTTTACCAGAATAGAATTGGCTATTCCTTCGGAAATTCCTCTTGCTAATCGTTCTGTATTTGTCACGAACAAATCATCTCCTACTAATTGCGTTGATTTACCTAATTCATCAGTGGCTAATTTCCATCCAGCCCAATCATCTTCAGCTAAGCCATCTTCGATAGAAATTAATGGATACTTCGTGCACCAATCTTTCCAATAAGCGACCATTTCCGATGAGGTTCGTTTTTCACCTGTAGATTCAAACTCGTATAAGCCAGTTGTTGCATTATAAAATTCAGACGAAGCGGCATCTAGTGCTATGTACATATCGTGTCCTGGTTTGAACCCTGCTTTTTCCACTGCTTCAATCACCACTTGAATGGCTTCTTCATTTGAACCGAGATTCGGTGCAAATCCTCCTTCGTCACCAACATTGGTTGACATTCCACGTTTTTTTAATACGCCTTTTAATTGATGAAAAACCTCGGTACCCCAGCGAAGTCCTTCAGAAAATGAGGAAGCACCTAAGGGCATAACCATAAACTCTTGAATATCTATTTTATTATCGGCATGTGAACCACCATTTAAGATATTCATCATCGGCACAGGCATTGTGACGGCACCTACACCGCCTACGTAGCGATATAAACTCAAATCTGCCTCAATTGCAGCTGCCTTTGCTACCGCTAGAGAAGTTCCAAGAATCGCGTTAGCCCCCAATTTCGCTTTGTTTGAGGTTCCATCCAATTTAATTAAAAGGGAATCTATACCTTTCTGATTAAATACATCAACACCTTGAAGTGCCTCGTTAATTACCGTATTTACATGGCTTACTGCATTCAATACTCCCTTACCTAAATACACATGAGGGTCGTTATCTCTTAATTCAACCGCCTCATGCGCTCCAGTTGATGCTCCTGATGGAACAGCAGCTCTTCCTAAAACACCAGACGAGGTAATAACGTCAACTTCTATTGTTGGATTTCCGCGAGAATCTAAAATTTGGCGCGCAAAAACGTTGGCTATAAAACTCATGGTAGGGGTTAATTTAGTTGATTAATAAATTGATCAAAAAGATATCTTGAATCATGTGGTCCAGCAGATGCTTCAGGATGATATTGCACAGAAAAAACCGGTTTACTTTTCATTGCGATTCCTGCAATAGTATGATCATTCAAATGCAAGTGCGTTACTTGAATTTCTGATTGCGCATCAATGCTTTCTTTGGTTATTACAAACCCGTGATTTTGAGAAGTTATCTCTCCTTTACCTGTAAGCAGATTTTTTATCGGATGATTTATCCCTCGATGTCCATTGAACATTTTCTCGGTTTTTAAGCCCTGACTTAATCCCAAAATTTGATGCCCTAAACATATGCCGAATACAGGACGATTCAAGGCAACAATATCTTTTACTAGGGCAATGGAATTCGGCATAGCTGAGGGGTCTCCGGGGCCATTAGATAGCATATACCCGTGTGGATTAAAAGAATTGATCTCATTCAGTGTAGCTGATAATGGAAAAACTCGCACATGACACCCACGGTCCGTTAGGCAACGAATGATGTTTTTTTTCACACCAAAATCCAACAAGGCCACTCTAAACCTGGCTTCTGTATTTTCCGGTAGCACATCATACGCTTCCGTAGTTGCTACTTTCGAAGATAATTCAAGTCCATTCATATCTGGTATAGTAGCTAACTGGGCTTTAAGATCTTCTATATTCAAATTTTCGGAAGAAATTATCGCATTCATGGCTCCTTTACTTCGGATGTGCCGAACTAATGCTCGTGTATCAACATCTGCAATACCCACTTTATTTTGTGACTCAAATAAGTCCTGTAAAGACGAATATCCTGAGGGTCTTGAAAAGCCATTAGAGAACTTTTTTGTTATAAGGCCTGAAATCATGACCTGATCTGATTCAACCTCAGTTTTATGAACGCCATAATTACCAATGTGTGCGGTAGTCATTACCAAAAGCTGTCCAAAATATGATGGGTCAGTAAATACTTCTTGGTAACCGGTCATCCCTGTATTAAATGCAATTTCTCCGCTTGCGGTTCCTTTGGCACCTATCGCGGTTCCTTTAAAAACTGTACCGTCTTGTAGTACTAAAATCGCGGGTTGTGAATTTGTCATGGAATTATTTTGACAAAATTAATCGCTTCAAACGAAGCAGCACCTGTATAAAACAAAAAAGACGACTAAAAGCCGTCTTTTTTTATCAACATGTGTGAATAGCTTATGCTTCTTTTGAGTCTTCTTCAGAAGATTCATCAGTTGTAGGTTCAGTAGCATCAGATCCTTCTTCAGCTGCCGGTGCTTCTTCAGCTGCCGGTGCTTCTTCAGCTACTGGTGCTTCTTCAGCTACTGGTGCTTCTTCAGCTACTGGTGCTTCTTCAGCTACTGGTGCTTCTTCAGCTACTGGTGCTTCTTCGGCTACTGGTGCTTCTTCGGCTACTGGTGCTTCTTCGGCTACTGGTGCTTCTTCGGCTACTGGTGCTTCTTCGGCTACTGGTGCTTCTTCAACAATTATCGCATCTTCAACCACAGCCTCATCCGTAGATTCTGTTGGAGTTGAATCAACCACTACAGTTTCTTTAGTTGCGCTTGAACCACCACGACGTGAGCGGCGTGTAGTTTTCTTCGTACGATCTGTGTTGTAGATTTCATTAAAATCAACTAATTCAATCATACACATTTCTGCGTTATCCCCTAAGCGGTATCCTGTACGAATGATGCGAGTATATCCACCATTACGCTCAGCGATTTTAGGTGCAATGTCTCTAAATAATTCTGTAACAATTTCCTTATTTTGTAAATAAGAGAATACTACCCGACGTGAATGTGTAGAATCCGTTTTTGATTTAGTAAGAATCGGCTCAACAAAAACGCGAAGCGCCTTTGCTTTAGCAAGGGTTGTATTGATTCGTTTATGTTGAATCAATGAACAAGCCATATTCGAAATCATAGCCTTTCTGTGGGCTGATTTTCTTCCTAGATGGTTTAATTTATTTCCGTGTCTCATCTCTCAGGTCTTTGCGACTAGTCTTTGTCTAATTTATACTTTGCTACATTCATTCCAAAGGTAAGTCCTTTGTTGTCTACAAGGTCTTCTAATTCCGTAAGTGATTTCTTACCGAAATTTCGGAATTTCAATAAATCTGATTTCGCGAAAGAAACCAAATCACCAAGGGTATCAACTTCAGCTGCCTTTAAACAATTCAAGGCACGAACAGACAAGTCCATATCGACCAATTTAGTTTTAAGCAATTGACGCATGTGAAGCGAGCTTTCATCAAACTCCTCCGTTTCAGTTTTCATTTCATTATCCAATGTAATTCGCTCATCAGAGAATAACATAAAATGTTGAATCAAAATTTTAGCAGCTTCCTTCAATGCTTCTTTCGGATGAACTGATCCGTCTGTGGTAATATTAAGCACTAACTTCTCGAAATCCGTTTTTTGCTCTACACGATAGTTTTCAATCGTATATTGAACATTTTTAATCGGAGTAAAGATTGAATCAATAAAAATCGTACCGAATGGAGCATCTTCTAGTTTATTCTCCTCTGATGGATAGTAACCACGTCCTTTAATGATTGTAAGTTCCATCTCTAACTTTACAGAAGGTTCCATGTTGCAAATCACCAAGTCTGGATTTAACACTTGAAATCCATTTGTAAACTTACCGATATCACCTGCGGTTAACGTATTTTGACCAGTAATAGAAATTATCACTGTTTCATTATCCACAGAATCAATTTGTTGTTTAAATCGAACCTGTTTCAAATTAAGGATCATTTCTGTTACATCTTCAACCACTCCTTTCATGGTGCTAAACTCATGATCAACGCCCTCTATTCGTATAGAGGAAATTGCAAACCCTTCTAGAGAAGATAAAAGAATTCTTCTTAGCGAGTTACCGATTGTAATGCCATAGCCTGGTTCAAGTGGGCGAAATTCAAATTCTCCATTAAACGCATCCGATTGGAGCATTACAACTTTATCCGGTTTTTGAAAATTAAGTATTGCCATTGCTGAAATTAAAAATTATTTAGAATACAATTCGACGATTAGTTGTTCCTTGATGTTTTCAGGGATCATTTCACGAGAAGGCATATTAATCAATTTACCTGTCATGCTTGCTCCATCCCAATCGATCCAATCTAATCTTTTGTTGATTGAGTTCAATGAAGACACAACCGCTTCAAGCGATTTGGATTTTTCACGTACACTTACGGTATCCCCTGGACGAACGTGAAAAGAAGGAACGTTTACAATTTCACCATTCACGGTAATGTGACGGTGACCTACTAACTGACGAGCAGCTCTTCTGGAAGGCGCAATACCTAAACGGAACACCATGTTATCCAAACGAGATTCGCACAATTGGAGTAAGTTCTCACCTGTAATTCCTTTCATTCGCGACGCTTTCTCAAACATATTAGCGAATTGACGTTCTAAAATCCCGTAGGTATATTTAGCTTTTTGTTTCTCACCCAACTGAATTGCGTATTCAGATTGTTTTCCTCCTCTACGTTTAGACGGCCCGTGTTGTCCGGGACCATAACTTCTACGCTCAAGTGCTTTATCAGGACCAAAAATTGGATCTCTGAATCGACGAGCGATTTTTGATTTAGGACCTCTATATCTTGCCATTGTTATTAATTTTTAGTCATGAATTAAGGCATTTTCCTTCGATGACTG
>CANHSL010000066.1 GCA_947463385.1 Flavobacteriales bacterium | reverse complement strand
GTTATCAACAGGAGGCGGATTCTTAGTATCTGAAATGTCTGTAGGAGGAGAACAACGAACAACGAGTGCCATCAGTGCAAGAATGCACCAAGTTTTATCCAAGGATGGCGATTGTTTCTTTCTCAATGCGTTTTCTTAATTCATCCGATACGGGAAAAAGTGGCAATCGCATGTATTCATCCATTAACTGCATGTGCGCCAAAGCGGCCTTTACCCCACCTGGATTGCCTTGTTCAAAGAACATTTTTGTTACATCAAACAGCTTGTAATGCACCTCGCGCGCTGCATCGAGCTCCCCACGCATAGCGGAATGAACCATGGTAGAAAACAAGGCAGGAAATGCATTTGCCACGACCGAAATAACGCCATCTGCACCGGCAGCGATTAAGGGCATGGTCAGGTTATCATCGCCAGACAGCACACCAAAACCGGAAGGCCGATATTTAATGATTTGCATGATCTGTTCCATGTTACCGGATGCTTCTTTAACCGCCACGATGTTTTTAACTTCGGCTAATTCCAAGGTAGTTTCTGGCGCAACATTCGACCCCGTTCGTCCAGGAACATTATACAGGATGATTGGTAAATCTGTTGAATCGGCTACAATTTTATAATGCGCTACGATTCCTTTTTGAATGGGCTTGTTGTAATAGGGAGAAACCGACAAAATACCGTCTACCCCATTTGGAATATCGGCTAAAGATTCTGCCACTGCAGCGGTATTATTCCCACCAATTCCGTAGACAATGTTACACCTTCCTTGATTTATCTCAATCACTTCATTTAACACGTCGAGTTTCTCAGCTTTGGTCAAGGTTGGAGACTCTCCAGTAGTACCTTGTACCACCAAAAAATCCGTTCCGTTTTCAATTTGATATTCAACCAAACTTGCCAAGGCATCGAAATCAATTTGCATGTCTTGGTTAAATGGAGTTACAAGAGCAACCCCCGATCCTTTGAAAATATTAGTCATATAATTCGATTTTATCGAGTGTATTAGTTACAAAATTCAACATATCAACGGGACTTTCTTCTTTAGTTTGCAGCTGTAAATCGAAATACGAATCATCGGAATCATTCACCACAACTTTTCGTTTGAATTGCGTATTTTTCATTTCGGGATACACTTTTTGTTCCAAGGAACCCATCCACAACAATAAATCGAAGGATTTTTCCAATTCACGCATCAGTAGAACATCCTTCAACTTTCCCATGAAGGAATAATCCAAAGGGCTGTTGTAATAAATCAAGAAATGTGGAGGTAAGGTGGCTTTATCCACTTCCTTCGGAACATTCACAATAATCGTAAGTTTTTTGACATGACTTTTATCTAAAATTGCATCCAGTGCTCGGCGATAGTCGCGCAACTGAATTTCATTTACATAGTTGATTACAACCATCAATGATTTTGTGGATGCCCACATGCTATTATTTGCCATACCCAATAAGGTTTTTAAATTCTTCTTCAGACAAAATGGTTACACCCAAATCTGTCGCTTTTTTCAATTTACTTGGTCCCATGCCCTCACCAGCTACTAAAAAATCTGTTTTAGCTGATACAGAACCTGTATTTTTTCCTCCATTTACATCGATCAAGTGCTTTAACTCATCTCTTGATAACGAATCAAATACACCGCTCACCACCAATGTTTTACCTTCGAGCACGGTTGAATCGAGCGCACGTTTTTCCACCTCCATATTCAAGCCATGAAGCTTCAATCGAGCAATCAATTGCAAGCTTTCTTGGTTTTTAAAGAATGAGATTAACGAATTCGCAATGCGTTCTCCGATTTCATCAACCGCTAAAAGTTCTTCAAATGTAGCAATTTGAAGCGTATCCATGGTGCCAAAGGCATATGCTAATTTTTTCGCGACGGTTTCGCCAACAAAACGTATCCCCAAACCGAACAACACCCGTTCAAAAGGAACCTTCTTACTGGCCTCTATCCCAGCGAGCAAATTATCTACCGATTTATCTGCCATTCGATCTAAGGCGAGCAAGGGCTCGCGGGTTAAGTCGTACAAATCCGCCAAGGTTAAAATCACCCCTTCATTTACTAACTGCGCTACGGTTTCTTCACCGATTCCATCGATATTCATTGCTTTACGGGAAACGAAGTGCTGAATTCTGCCAATCACTTGAGGGGGACAAGACACTTGATTTGGACAAAAATGATGTGCTTCCCCTTCCTCACGCACAAGGGGGGAATGGCATTCCGGACAATGCGTAATAAACCCAACCGGAACTGCATTCGGCAAGCGCTTAGCCAGGTCTAGTCCTACAATTTTAGGGATAATCTCGCCACCTTTTTCTACAAACACCAAATCATCCAGGTGTAAATCAAACTTTTCGATTTGGTCTGCATTATGAAGTGAAGCGCGTTTTACAGTTGTTCCACCGAGGGAGATTGGCGTTAAATTCGCGACAGGCGTTATTGCACCGGTTCTTCCCACTTGATAATCTACAGAAAGCAAGCGTGTTTGGACTTGTTTTGCCTTAAATTTAAAGGCTGTAGCCCAACGAGGTGATTTAGCGGTAAAGCCTAACCTGCGTTGATGCTCATAGGAGTTTACTTTAATAACGATGCCATCAATTTCAAACGGTAATTCACTGCGGTGCTCATCCCAATAGTGAATAAAATCCATTACTCCAGCTATGGTGTTGGTACTTGAAATATACCCGTGCGCCTCCGAAGGAATTTTAAAGCCCCATGAACCGGCTGCTTTAACCGCATCAACATGTGATTGAAACGGCAAATCGTTCCCATACACGCCATAAAGAAAGGTATCTAAACCTCTTGTTGCTACCACCGCGGAGTCCTGAAGCTTCAAGGTACCTGCGGTAGTATTTCTTGGATTAGCAAAACGCTCCTCACCGGCTTCATCGCGCGATGCATTGAGCTTTCCGAAGGCCTCAAGCGGCATAAACACTTCGCCTCGAATCTCAAATTTATCAGGAAAATCGCCTTTCAAACTCAACGGAATGGTGCGAATGGTTCGCACATTGGCTGTAATATCTTCCCCCTGCTCTCCATCTCCACGCGTTACCGCACGGACCAACTCGCCTTGCTCATAACGCAATCCGATCGCTACGCCATCGTATTTCAATTCACAAACAAATTCCAACTGTTCCATTCCAGCTTTGGTTATCCTACCAGCCCATTCTTGAATCTCTTCTTCGGAGTATGTATTTGCCAAAGAAAGCATTGGGAATTCATGCCGAACAGACTCAAACTTTTTAGTGATATCCCCTCCTACCCGTTTGGACGGACTGTTAGGAAGTGCGAATTGGGGAAACAAGTCCTCAAGGGATTCTAATTCTTTTAAAAGGAAATCAAAGGCTTGATCGGAAATTTCTGGTTTTGCCTGAATGTAGTACAAGTCATTATGCCGATTAAGTTCAGCAGACAGGTGTAAAATTTTCGCTTTTGCTTCTTCCTGATTCACATCATAAAGATACACGTTGCGCCTTAATCATACGCGATTTTCCTTGTAAATCTTTCCTTAATTTAATGTTAGTAAACCCGGCATCATGAAATAACTGAAGGGTCTCTACCGATAAGTCTTCGTGAATTTCAACGAATACATAGCCATCAATATTTAAATACTGCTCACAAAAGGCAACGATACGGCGATAAAAAAGCAAGGGATCTGAATCGGCTACAAACAAGGCTATGTGTGGCTCATGATTTAATACATTAGGCAACATCGACGTCGCATCGGTATGGGGAATATACGGAGGATTCGATACCACTACATCAAAGGTATCTTTGAACACAAGGTCTGAAAAGTCTTTTAACAAATCCGCAGCTTCAACATGAACATCCAGATTCAAACTTAAGGCATTGGAACGCGCTAGCGCCAAGGCATCTTGACTTACATCTATCGCAGAAACGTGCCATAACGGACGCTGCGCCTTGATCGCCAGGGGAATACAAGCGGTTCCTGTCCCTAAATCAATCACGCTGCAGGAAGCTAATTGAACTTCGCTTAAAACCCAGTCCACCAACTCCTCTGTCTCCGGACGCGGAATTAATGCAGCGGGACTACATTGAATTTCAAGTCCATAAAAGGATGTGCTGCCCAGCACATATTGCAAGGGTTCATGTATAGAAAGGCGATGAATATCGGATTTCAACTGAGCCAGTACCTCATCAGACAAGGTAGATTCCGAAGCTAAAAGATATGCCGTAGAATCCAGCTGCAAGCGACTCATTAACAGGCTTTTTGCGAGCTGATCTAATTCATTTTTTGAATAAACATCGTGTAACGTCTCTTTCAACGTCGATCGAAATTCGGAAAGGGTCATTTAATCTTTTCGAAGTTTAATGAACTCCTGAATTTTTTCATTTTCAATGACTACACTCAAGTTGTAATACGCCAATTTCCACCCTTGTTTTGTTTTTTCACACACCCCACTCCCCCGACAATCTAACATCCATGTTTGCAGGTCTTCATCAAACCATGCGATTTTTCCGTCTTTTGAAAAATTCCAAACGCGATTGGATGGCGTAAACCTCCATGTTCGAGTAGAGTCGAAATAAGGCTTGCAAAAGGTTTTGAACGCTTCCTTATCCCATTTCTCTGCGGGTGCTGTGCCATAAAACACAAAGTTATCCGTGGTCGCTGCAAAATACTCATCAAACTTAGCCAAGGTTGCATTCTTATGCCAAGCATCCATCAAGGAATTCAGGCGCTCCTCGGGAGTGATTTTAGCAACGCTACCTGATGGATTTTTTTGAGCAAGAAGACCAAAGCCAATCCAGCAGCATGCAAAAAAGAGAAAAAACCGCATCTTACTTATACAGGTTCTGCAAATATTTCGCTGCATTATAGACATTAACGATTCCGCCAGTGATGCTAATGCTCGTCAATTGATCGTACTTAGTTGCCGTTCTTGTAATGGCATCGCTTATTTCTAGCATTGTTGCTTGAGGAAAACGAGACTTAAGTAAGGCAGCAACCCCTGCTACCATTGGCGCAGCCATGGATGTTCCTTGTAAATTCTTGTAGGAGCTTTGCGGTACGGAATTATAAATTTCATTCCCTGGAGCGAAAACATCTACTTCCATAGCACCAAAATTCGAAAACGATGCAACCAAGCCATCTCCCGACTCTTTCGTATTTGCGCCTATGTTTAAAAAGAGTTTTCTGCTCGTAGAATCGATATAATCGAAGGCCGGTTTTTTAGGGAAATTATCTGTGTAATCAATATCAGATGCATCATTTCCAGCCGCATGAATCATCAAAACATCTTTTGAAACCGCATACGCAATTGCTTCTTGTACTTTATCGTGATATGGAGAAAAGCTTTTGCCGAAGGACATGTTAATCACTTTAGCTCCATTATCAACCGCATAACGGATTGCGTTAGCTACATCCTTATCGTGCTCATCCCCATTCGGAACTGCCCGAACAGACATAATCAACACATTATCCGCAACCCCATCGCCTCCTTTCTTATTTCCTCTAACCGCGCCAATAATTCCAGCCACGTGTGTGCCATGCAAGGCATCCGGTCCTTCCGCGTCTCCATTTCCATAGTAGTTGTCATTAAAATTATCTGGGTTATCGCCAATTAACGAACGGTCATCAAAGTTAGGATTCAAGTTAAATTCCAATTGATCGCGTAAGTAATCTTCGGTTTCTTTGTCGAACATTCCTTTTCCGATCATCTCACGGTAAGGCTCATATTGGGAAACATCATCATTTAATGAAGTTTCTGCATTAACATACATTTCATGAATTGGGTCATAAGCCAAGGTCTCTGGGTCTATATCATCATATTTTTGACCGTACTTTTTAACAATGCGTGCTTTTTCTAAGCGCGCTTTTTCTTGGTTTTTACCATTGATATTTCCCAGAAAATTCCACCCATGCACATCATCAATGTAGCCATTCCCGTCGTCATCTTTTTTGTTTCCTGGAATTTCCTTGGTATTCGTCCAAATCTTTCCTTGTAAATCTTCATGCTCCAAGTCTACCCCTGAGTCAATGACAGCAACAATTACTGGTGTTGCCTTTTTCTTTTTTAGTAGTTTCTTGTATGCCAATTCAGTGGACATTCCATTTCCGGTTCCGTTATACCAGTTCAGTGTTCCTGGGATGGGTTGGGCAAAGGATAGCGCACCTAAAAACAAAAAGGAAAGCGCAAGATTATTTTTAAGCATTTTCATTGATTCAGAATTATTTTAAATGTTCGAATTCCCAAAAATACATTATTTTTACTTCCATGGGCAACTCAAAACTATCCGAAAGGCATTTCAATTTGAAAAAAATGTTAATCAGTTTCATTTTCGGAATGAATACTATGCTTGGTTTTGCTCAGCAACAAGATTTTCACGGGTTTTCCTTAGGTCAATTTTCAAGAACAAATCCAAATACCCAAATCTGCCTTAGTGCATCTAACACACCTAGCAACGAACTCCGATTAAAGGAACTAAATATCCCAATTAAACAAAGAACAGATACTTACCTTTATTTTAACGCAACACCCAGTCAATTAATCGATGCTGCCGGTAACTATTTAATTGAAGGTCTTTATTTTTCCGTTTCTCGTCCGCAACCTTTAGCCGATAGCGCCTTAGTAAAACATCAAATTAACCTTGTCCATCAAGGGTTAAATGGCGTAGATACCGCCTATACCGGAAAGGGGATTATCATGGGGGTAATTGATCAAGGGATTGATTTCAACCACCCAGACTTTAAAACAGCGGCGGGTAAAACGCGGGTATTGCGGTACTGGGATCATTCGGTTAATGGCGTAAATCCTCCTCAACCCTATAACTACGGAATCGTTTGGGATAGTTCATCGATTAATGCGGGTACATGTACGAGTTTAGAAACGATAACAGCGCATGGCACCACCGTTGCTGGAATGGCAGCGGGAAATGCGCGAGCAAACCTAAAAAACAAAGGGGCTGCGCCTGAAGCGGACCTCATCGTGGTTGAAACAAATTTCAACCTTCCAAATTGGACCTTAACCATTGCAGATGCCTGTGATTACATTTTTAAGGTAGCCGACTCCCTGGGTAAACCTGCCGTTATAAACATATCACTTGGTGATTACCTTGGCAGCCATGACGGTAATGACCCTGCAGCCGACTTAATTGAATCCTTACTTGACCTTTCACCTGGACGCATTGTGGTTTCTGCGGCAGGTAATGCCGGAAATCAAGGTAAATTTCATGTTAGAAATAACAGCATCGGTTCCGATACTACGTTCTTCTGGAACATTCCAAACACAGGAATGACGGTAGCCGGTCCTAATAAAATTGTTTTTGATTTATGGTCAGACACAGCCGATGCGCATTATTACTTTGCCTATGGCGCGGATAAAATTTCCCCAAATTATTCATTTCGTGGGAACACTATCTTTCGTTATGCAACGAGCAACATGAACCAAGTCCCGGTTACGGACACCTTATTCAATGCAAACGGACAACGAATTGCAATCATCGACAGTTACCGAGAAGTGGTAGGTGGAAACTTTCACATGATGTCTGTTTTTACAACCATAGATTCGATGGCCTATCGGTATCGATTTATGACCACGGGTTCAGGAAAATACGATGCTTGGGGTGGTAGTTGGATTCAGTTAAGTAATTTCAGTACCAGCATACCTACTGCGATTCAATTCCCTGCAATTCAAAATTATATAATGCCTGATTCCCTACAAACCATTGTAAGCAGCTGGAATTGTTCAGAAAAGGTAATCTCTGTGGCGAACATGAGAAATCGAAAGGGACATATCACAAAAAACAATACATATTATCAACCGGCGTCCACTACCCCTGTTGGAAAACTCAGCGAAAATAGCAGTAAAGGTCCTGCCCGCAATGGCACAACGAAACCAGACATTACGGCGGCGGGCGATGTAACCTTAGCTGCAGGTCCGGTTTGGTATTTGAATAATACGGCAAATAATACAACCATCGACGTGGGAGGTTTTCACGTTCGAAATGGCGGAACATCTATGGCTTCACCCGTGGTTGCTGGAATTGCTGCGCTTTACTTACAAAAATGCCCATTAAGTACTTACCAACAATTCAAAATCGATTTGAGTAATACAGCCATCGTTGATGCGGCAACAGGCGCTACACCAAATTTTGGTTATGGATTTGGAAAAGCGGATGCACTTGGGATATTGACGGCTAAGAACATTGCGTTGAGCATTGATCCAATTCCAGGAATATGTGTAGGATCAACCGCTACCCTTCACGCCTCTTCCCCCTCTACCTTGTACAATGCGGTATGGAATAACGGAAATGTAGGGATTAGCATGACTACGGCGATTGTGGGAAGTTATTACGTAAAAGGGCTAGACAGTGCGGGTTGTTATACGCGCTCTAACCCCATTGCACTGGGCACCCTAGCCCTACCCTTTGTGGATGCTGGCGCTAATTTCACCTCCTGTCCGGGACAAGAAATCAGCCTATTAGGAACAGGAACAGCGGTTTCATACACTTGGAATAATGGTGTGGCAAACAATCAAGGCTTTATTCCCTTATCCAATGCAGTATATTATGTCACAGGAACCGCAGCAAATGGATGTCAAAACATGGATTCCATTACTGTAAATCTATTCGATGTTGATCCAGTAAGTTATGATGAAACAACCACTACCGTGATGGAAGGATCAGGTCCATATAATGTTGCGCCCGGTTTACCTTCAGGTGGAATTTATTCTGGTCCGGGAATAATTGGCACCTCCTTTCACCCAACGCTAACAGGACCCGGTTCATTTTATGTGACTTACAGCTACACGGATGGAAACGGCTGTACAAATAGCGATTCTTCATTAATTGAGGTAGTTGACTTAAACGCAATAGCCGTTAATTCCTTACAACTCCCATGGATTAGTCCGAACCCTGCTTCGGAATGGCTTACGATTCATAACCTTCGAGCTAATTCAAACATATCGATGATCGATTTATCGGGAAGAGTTTTAATTCAGAAGTCTACGCTTACTACCGAAGAGATTCTTAACGTGAGCCGCTTAACGCCCGGGATGTATTTACTCAAGGTAGGCAATCTGTCGATTCCGTGGATAAAGTACTAATTGCTCCACACCGTACCTACTAAACTTGCATTTGAAAAATCCGCCCCGTTGATGGTCGTATTTCCAGCAATACCACCTAAAAAACCAAGGGTATCACAATTGGAGGTAAGAACATACGCCGGAAGATCCGCACCACACGTACCCATATTAAACACAAACACTTGTTCTTGTTGAAAGGTGTATTCTTCTACCGATGCGCCTTGGTCGCAACATTCGCTCTGAAAGGCTGAAATCTTTGAATTAATGCATTGAGAATTCGTATGCTTATTGCACTGAAAAGCCATTAAAATCAAGGATATTACAAAAAACAATTGAATTCCTAGCGGTTTATATTGTATTCTTAACATAGAACCGAAATTAATCAATTAATTTTGCAGTCGAATTATTAAACTGAAAAAGAAATGAGTACAGCCCTTGGAAATCATATATTGGTTGAATTTATGAATTGCGATCCACACATCATGAATGATGTTGCTGCAATAGAACGCGACATGGTCGATGCGGCAAAAAAAGCGGAAGCAACCGTAATAAATTCAACATTTCACCATTTTTCACCCTATGGTGTTTCTGGGGTAGTGGTTATTCAAGAGAGTCATTTAGCCATTCACACGTGGCCTGAATACGGGTATGCGGCTGTAGATGTATTTACATGTGGGGAGATGAATGCGTGGATTGCCTTTGATTACTTAAAAGAAAGCTTTCAAGCGAAGTCATATTCAGCCATTGAAATGAAGCGAGGATCTGTAAACCTCTTAACTCGAAACGATTTTGACATTTCATCGATGCGTCAGAAGGCGAATGAATGGGTGAATCCAGGATTTTACACACGAAATGTTTGGTTTACGGATAAAGATGAAAACCAAGCCTTATCTCTTCGTTTTACCGGAGAGGTATTTTACGACCATCAATCTCCATTTCAACGGGTTCGAATTTTAGAATCATATAAGTATGGCAAAATGTTAGCCCTAGACGATATGGTCATGACTACGGAAAACGATGAATTCCATTATCATGAAATGATATCTCATCCCGCATTGTTTATGCATCCGAATCCTAAGAACGTATTAGTTATTGGCGGTGGAGATGGTGGCACCATTCGAGAAGTACTTCGTCACCCTGGGGTAGAAAAAGTTACCATGGTTGAAATTGATGGTGCGGTAATCGAGGCGTGTAAAGAACATTTACCGAACATTGCAGCATCATTTGATGATCCAAAACTTACCTTATTAGTTGACGATGGCATTGCCTTTGCACAACATACAGCACCTGGAACTTATGATGTAATCCTTGTGGATGGGTCAGATCCGGTTGGTCCGGCAGAGGGACTTTTCTCTGTATCTTTTTACACGAATTGTTACAATGCATTAAAAGAAGATGGAATTTTAGTGGCTCAAGGTGAATCTCCAAAATTCAATGAAAAAGCCTTTAGAGAATTGAATCACACCTTACAGGATATTTTTGGTGCGGACAAGGCTCCGGTGTCCTTGTTTTTTGTTCCAACCTACCCTACAGGGATGTGGAGTTTCCAATATGGGTTGAAAGGAAACATCCAAGGACCAATTCATCAAAAAGAAGCTGAAATCGAAGATTTCGTTAGTGCGAATGGTCTAAGATATTACAATTCAGCCTTACACAATGCGAGCTTTGCCTTACCAAACTTCGTTAAAGAACTTATAAAAAAATAACCAGCGTAATTTACGCAACTTAAACACAGATAACAATGCAAATAGCAGCAAACACAGTGGTTTCGTTAATGTATAAACTTACAAACCATCAAACGGGAGAACAAATTGAAATCACAGATGAAACGAATCCGTTGGTATTTCTTTATGGAGTTGGTTCATTAATTCCAGATTTTGAAGCAAACCTAAGCGGGAAAACTACAGGTGACGCGTTTGATTTTGCGATTCATGCAGCGAATGCCTATGGCTTACCTTCTGATGACGAAATCGTAATGATTCCGAGCAATGTATTTCACGACGAACACGGACATTTCGATACAGAAATGTTTAAGGTTGGTGCATTAATTCCGATGAGCGACGGACAAGGTCACCAAATGCGTGGAAGAATCCTTGAAATTACGGATGACGTGGTAAAAATGGATTTTAATCATCCATTAGCTGGAACGGATTTACACTTTGAAGGTTCAATCCTTGAAGTTCGTGAAGCTACAGCTGAGGAGATTTCGCATGGCCATGTGCATGGTCCACACGGACATCAGCACTAAATTAAATTTATTTGACTGACAATTAGTTATTTAGCTAATTTTGTAGTTATTGCTAAATGAATTGCTATGGCTACAGTATTTGAGACTCGATTAATTGGAAACATCGGTAAGGATGCCGTTATTAAACCCATGGAACGCGGTATCATTGCGATTAACTTCCCTGTGGCTCATAATAAAAATTGGCGAGATAAGAAAACAGGGACTTCAAAAACAAAAACCACTTGGGTAAATTGCACCATCTGGAAACGTGAAGGAAGCAACATGCGTATTGTGGATTTTTTAACTCGAGGCACCATGGTTGAATTAGTTGGAACCCCATACGCCAAAGGATACATTACAGAAGACGGAAGTGTTCGTACTGAAATTAGACTTAATGTCTCCGATACCAACATTTTACGTCCGGCACAGCGCATGGAAGGTGATGTAGAAGACCTGATTGATCGTGACGATTTTTCAGTAGAGGAAGACGGCAGTTTTGACGATTTCAATATATCAGACGAAGATTTTTAAAATTTTCTAATCAATTGAATTGCAAAATTTAGAAAAGTTTCTATCTTTGCATCCACAAAATTCCTCCTTAGTCATGACGAAGCAACGCTTGTCATGATAAGGTAGCAACATAATAGGACATTCCTCCTTAGTCATGACGAAGCAATGCTTGTCATGATGCCGACCGGAAGCGTCGGCACTCAGTTGAAGAACTGATTAAGGTAGCAACATAAACAGGACATTCCTCCTTAGCCATGACGAAGCAACGCTTGTCATGATGCCGACCGGAAGCGTCGGCACTCAGTTGAATAACTGATTAAGGTAGCAACATAAACAGGACATTCCTCCTTAGCTCAGTTGGTTAGAGCATCTGACTGTTAATCAGAGGGTCGCTGGTTCAAGTCCAGCAGGGGGAGCGAAAGCCGTTCAGAAATGATCGGCTTTTTTTATTTCCGTACCCTTCGATATGCCCTTCGGTCCGCCGGGGCGGACTCAGGGTGCGGAAAAAACAGAGGGTATATAAAATCCTTGCCTTTGGTGCATTGTTTAAGGGACAAGCAGAGCGAACTGAAAATTGGGCTTGTGCTGACCGAGGTAACGAGCGTCAGTAAACCGTAAGGAAGCCTTCGCCGCGGCGAAGGATCGCCGAAACGGTCAGTTTTCAGGAGTGGAGCGCCGTTCCTTAAACCCTGCACCGAGCTTTTTGCTACTTTTTTGCGGTAAAAAAGTAGAAATCCTTGTTGGTGAGAGTCCCGCACGCGCGGGATTAATCAGAGGGTTTCCGTAAAAACGGAACAAGCGCTGGTTCAATCCGCCACGGTGGACAGCAGGGGTCCCGTACCAACGGGATCTAGCAAAAGCCTTACGGAAACGTGAGGCTTTTTTTATTTCCGTACCCTCCGCCTAGGCGGAGATATGCCCTTCGGACTACTCAGGGTGCGGAAAAAAACAGAGGGTATATAAAATCCTTGCCTTTGGTGCATGAAAAGCGGCCCTTCGATCCGCCACAGCGGACTCAGGGACCGCTTAATCAAGAAGTTTGAAGGGCGTACAAAACACAAAAAGATGTTCGACCCCGCTGGGGTCGCTTGATTACCACATTACCAGAGCAATCATGTGCGATTCCGATGGAATCGAATTAACAAGATTATTACTACGTTCTGAGCACCCTTCGATACGCCCTTCGGGCTACTCAGGGTGCGGTAAATATGCAGATGAAATTTAATACTCCTGATTCCGAAGGAATCAAACATGTTACCTCAAACCCTGACCACCAATACTTCGCCCCAATCGGGGTCGCACAAAACACAAAAAGATATTCGACCCCGCTGGGGTCGCTTGATTATTACATCACTCAAGCAAGAATGTGCGATTCCGATGGAATCGAATTAGCAAGCCTTTTAGTACGTTATGAGCACCCTCAGTGCGCCTATATTATTTAGCCATGTAGTAAATACTCACAAAAATTCGATACGCAAGATAAACTCCCATCACGGACCATATCCACCACCTGTTTTTCATATACCAATCCATTTTCTTGAGCTTAAAGTATTTAATTAAAAGCTAATCATTAAGTTTAAATTTATTTTAAATATTTGTCATGATCCACTGGAATACCCCTACTCCACCTGAAGCGCCTTTCTTTGCTTCCATTTTTAATTATTATTTGTCTGATGACCTTGAGGGCTATGCCGAATATGACGAAAAGACGCTAGACTTAGTTAAAACCTATCCTGGGTATTTAGGCTATGAAAGCATGAAACATAACGGTCGCGGCATGTTCATCAGTTATTGGAAGGATATGGAATCGATAAAAGCATGGGGAGCCCATCCGATACACCAAGAAGCAAAGTCCTTGGGGATGAAGCGGTGGTATAAATCCTATACGAGCATGATTGCCGAGGTGGATCGGTTTCATTTGAAAGGATAGCTGTTCGACGGCGATGGAGTCGTGATGATTCAAAAAAAAAGCGGCCTAAGCCGCTTCAACTGATTCTTATGAACTCACGAATTAATTCTTGATTAAGGTCGTTTGTTGTCCGTTCACCGAAATCACATACATTCCGTGCGAAAGTGCGCTAATGTCCAAGGTGTTTTCTGTGGTTTGCATGAGTAAGGTACCTTCTAAACTATATACCAACTTCTCCCCTGCTATATTTACGCTTACGCTTGAATTTGCTGGGTTTGGATACACGGTCAATGCCTCCGTTAATTCGGTAATTCCAACGCTTGGACGTACATCAAAAACTACGGTTC
>CANHSL010000065.1 GCA_947463385.1 Flavobacteriales bacterium | reverse complement strand
TCCCTCCACAAAGGAGGGAATTCACATAACACAATCTTATTGAATATCTTACTTTTCCTTTTTGTGTAACAAAAACTTATACGTCAATTCACCGTTATTGTTGATCAAGTAATTACTAACATACTCCCAACCATTGGCATCCATGAAGTTCAATGCATCAATCATGCTGTTAAACGCTGCATTCTTCCCTTCAGTATTTTTAATGGCTTGCTGCTTCCAAGAGAAATCTTGTCCGTAATCCACAAAGACTTTTATTTTAGTTAGGCTAAGTAATTTCGCTTGACCTACCAATTCAACATACTTAATGTCTAAATCATTGATATTGGTTCCATCTACCACTACTTGTGCCCCAGCTCCAAAGGACATCAGTCCAAACGCCAAAACGGCAATCATTTTTTTCATAAATTTTAATTTAAAGGTTAGTTACAAAAATAAAAATTATACTCACCTAAGATTTTGAATAATCAAGTTTTTTAGAATTTAGGTAAAGCTACAAATCTCTATACTAATCCCTTCCTAAATATTCCATATACTCCATTTTGTATAAATCAAAGGCAAACTTAGCCGCAATGCTTGAGGCATTGTCGTAATCTACTAAGTGATTACAAAGAAACTTAGCTACCTCTAATTGATTGGCATCGAAGGTAAATAAGTCCATTCGCTTCACGGAATCACCTAACCCGACATTTTAACATTTTTTTTGTACCTTTCTTGGCCAATTCAACGCCTATGAAGAACCTACTACTCGCTATAATCCTTCTTCCTTCCCTCTTTTTCTCCCAAGCCATAATCCAAGTAAAAGTACTCAGTGTACAAACCTTAGCGAATGTGGATTGCGACGGCTTATTTCTTGGGAACTCAGACTTTGTATGGGAATTTACTGGAACCGATAACACCCTTGGATTAACCAATAACAACCCTGCCCTATTTGGGATTTTCGGGTTTAACTACGGGTATAAAAATAACGACAACGGCGCCTACACCATGACCACGCCCGGAGGTACCTTCTCTCCAAACAGCGGCTTATTTTTCAACCACAATTACCTCTGCGTTAATGATGTTCCAACAAGCATTAACCTTGGATGGGAAGCCTATGAAAACGACGACGCCGGAAACTATGACGTACTCGGTTTAACGGATGGTCAAACCGGCTTGCAAAATGTTACCATGCCTGTACCTGCGGCGGTTGGGATTTTAAATTATTCGTTTACTGCGGCAAGTCAAGACGGTGGATGCGCACAAGTGTACACCATTAACCTACAGGTAGAACGCTTACCGCTGGTGGTTAATTACATGCAAGACAACATTTGTGCAGCGCAACAATTAACTCTTAATACCACATACACCTACGGGTTCTGTAACGCCACCTTAGAACCCAATGAACCTGCTGCTGCCGATGTACAAAATGCGGGATCCCTTTGGGCCAAGTTTGTTGCACCCGCGTCGGGAAGTGTAAATATTACCAGTGATTTAGGAGGTACCGACATTGGAACGTATTTCCAAATTTATCACGCAGCCGATGGCATGAATTGCACCGACGGGGTCCATGTGGTTACCGGTCAAACCGTTAAAAACAAGTTTGAATACCTTTCCCATATTGATTTCTCCGATGGAATTGACTTCTTAGGAGTTGATCCAGAAGCGGAGATCACCATGGACGCTTGCGACCCAATTCCCTTTATTTCCTATCAAAAACTAATTCCGGGACAGACCTATTACATTCAATTTACAGCCGACGGACCCAACGAACATGGATACTATCAACTTCGGGTAGATGGATTGGGTGGAGGTGCACCGAACTTGGAAGACATTCCGTGCCTTTCCAATACCGTGAACTTTAGTACAACAGCTATTTCATCAGCGAGCAACAGTTCCCCAACCACAAACCTTGCCTTTGGCTGTGCCTTAGACGGGGGAAATGCGGCAGGTGAAACCGGACAACAACATACCTCAGCGAATCCCACGGAATATCATGCATACGACTACCCCCACATCGGATTGGGTAATCCTTCTATGAATGAAAGCGTTTGGTTGAACTTTGTGGCGCCAAACTCCGGTAGAATCACCTTCGAAGGCGATTATCAAAGTGCCCTTTACGGCGAAAGTGCCGCATTATTTGGTTACGATAAAGCCTTTGGACCTGGAGTTCCGAATGATTTTCTATGTTCTAATTTGAAGTACATTTCCTCTGATGAAGGCGGAACGAATAGCTTTCTTGGCGGTGATCCATCGGCGATAGTTAACGGAACCTGTCTTGAACCCGGCTACAGGTATTTTGGCATGATTGACCCATCTGATGCCATCACGCCATTAAGCGCCCAAAACATTAATTCTTGGGTATTTGACCCCAGCGTGAGCGACCCTTCCAATAATCCTCCGGGAAATGACATTCTGTGCCTTACCCTACTCGATACCCTGTATGAAGTACCTGTTATACCTGCAGGAACGAACCCAACCTTTCAAGCGGTAGCTGGGTCGAATGTTTTGGCGTGTAGAGAATATTTAGCGGGCGAACCCCCACTCCACCCAAACCAAGCGAATCGTGCAGATCAAACCGTGTGGCATTACTTTGTAGGACCGCCATCTGGGGCGGTGGAGCTCAGCATTCGTGCCTACATTGGAATGAATTTATTGCGTTTCAACGTGTTTGAGTTGTTAAATGGTACCTCATGCTACGGGGGACTAGGTCCAGCAACTTATACCGTAGATGGTACGCGCTTTACGCCTTCGATTACCCCTCTACTATCTGGAACTGCGAACTACAACGGACATCAAGAAACCTTATGCTGTTTGGATTCTGGGAAAGTTTACGCCATTCAAATCGACGGTGGGTCACCGGGTGATGAAGGTCAATACATTATTGAATACATCAAAGAACTAACCAGCGATGCCGGAGATATTTTTGCAAACAGTTCAAACGGTGGGTATTCCGATGTGAATCTTGGCGACACCTTGTATGTCTGCTACGGGGATACCGTAACTCCCGGAATCTTATTGAATGGCATCGGACAATCCACAGCCTCTTTCCCAAGCTGTATTACGCCAGGCTATGTGTTGCACCAAAGCAATCCAGTACCCGATCCTGTCATGAATTCTGGGTTTACCTACATGGATTCCATTCAAGGAAATGGCGTATTTGTAAATAACGGAAATGGAAACGGTAGCTTTGGTAATCCTCAATTCAACACCTTGTATTACCTATCTCCCGCGGCAGATCAAGCGGCATCATGGGGAATGTTTAATTGTAGAACAGCAACCCTTGAAACAGGAATCCCAATTGTCTATTTACAATCGCTTACTGCGAACTTCAGCTACAATAACAACACCTGTACCGTGACCTTTTCTGCAGCAGGTGGGATGAATGCCTTCAGTGGTATGCCGTATTCATATACCATTACTAATCCCTTAGGGGTCGTTGCACAAGCAGGAACCGTCAATCAAAACCAAGTATTAACCTATACTGGAGCTATTGCAGGAACTTATACCGTACAAATCGGCGATGGGGCATGCACACAAATGTATACCTTCGATGCGTCCGGTTGCGCTACACCTTGTTTACCTGTTACAGTAAATACCAGCTTAAGCGCTTGCGCAGGAACAAGCGTGGTCTTGCAAGGCGCGGCACAAACGCAAGCAGGCACCTACATTGATTCCTTATTAACACCGTTAGGTTGCGACAGCGTGATCATTACACAACTCTCCTTCTTACAACCGATTCCGCTAACACAGCAATCCATTAGTATTTGCTCGGGTGGAAGTTATACCCTAAACGGAAATACCTACAATACACCGGGTGCTTATTTAGATACCTTGAATTCTGTGAACGGATGTGACAGTGTAATCTTAACAAACCTTCAATTCAGCCCAACCCTTACATCTCTGGTAAATCAAAACATCTGTTCGGGATCAAGTTATAATTTCAATGGAACGCTACTCAGTACTGAAGGAATATATACAGATACCTTAAGTGCAAGCGGAGGATGTGATTCTGTCATTATATTGGCCCTCTACATAAATCCACCACTTAGCCAAAATGTGAACGCGTCAATTTGTGAAGGAGAAAGCTACACCTTCAACGGTACGGTCTTAACGGAAAGCGGGATTTATGTGGACTCTCTTAGTACCGCAGGTGGGTGTGATTCCTTAGTTACCCTTGAATTAGCGGTCACGACCTGTTCTGGGGATTTCGAAATTGCAAACATCCTTACTCCGAACGGTGACGGACAGAATGATACGTGGAAAATAGATAACCCGAATCAAATTAGTGGATGTGAGGTTAAAATTTATAACCGTTGGGGACAGCCATTATATGAAACCAGTGATTATCAGAATGAATGGGACGGAACAAAAAACAATGAACCCCTACCGGATGGGGTGTACTTCTATTCGATTGAATGTGGTGAAAAAAGCTACAACGGAGCGATTAACTTATTGAGACTTAAAAAATAAGCCATGAAAAATAAACTCATCCTCGCTTTTGTGTTTGCTTTTACTGGGATGTTATCAGCACAACAAGTTCCGCAATCCTATTTGTACGGGTATAATTTATTTTTAATCAATCCGGCGCTTTCAGGTACAACCAATTGTACGGAAATCAGCATGTCGCATCACAACCAATGGGTAAAACTGGAAGGGGCACCGATTACGAATCACTTGACCGTTTCCACCCGCCTTGGAAACCATTGGGGTGTGGGAGGACAATTTATGCTGGATAAAATCGGGATGTTGCAACAAGTCTCTGCGCTTGGAAATGTTTCCTATGGATTCTATTCCGGACAGCAATCCTTGCGATTGGGCTTATCCCTGGGATACAACAATTATCGCGTAAATCCCACGAATGCGGTAGCATTCGATTTGCTTGACCCCATCGTTAATGGTGGAAACCAAAGTGCAGGGGCGATAAGTTCAGATATCGGTATCGCATATAAATTAGGTGGATTTTATGTATTTGGAAGTGTAAAACAACTCCTTAAAACCTATTCCAATTTTGGATATACGAACCTACCCGGATACGTGCAGCGGGCCCACTATATGATGGGCGCAGGGTATGACATCCCATTGAATAATACCTGGGAAATACGGCCAAATGTATTGTTAAGAAGCATCAACAACGTAATGCAAGCGGACTTGAATGTGGATGCCAATTACAAGCAATTTATATATTTTGGGGCTGGTTTTCGATCCCAGGTAGGGGTAGTTGCTCGCGCAGGAATCACAGTAAAAGAAAAGTTCTTTTTTGGGTATGCCTATGAAGCCCCTATCGCAAACATTGCATCGTATAGCAGCGGTTCGCACGAAGTGATGTTGAAAATGACGCTTTGCCGTCCAGAACGCACGAAGGTGGCAAAAACAAAATTCGATACCATCATAAAAACCATTGAGCGAATTGACACCGTGTTCATTACCCAAACGGAGCGCTTCGTGGATACAATCTATGTAGATAAATCGATTGAACCATCGAAAACACCAGACAATCTAGGCGCTGTTTCTAAAACGATCTTGTTTGAATTTGACAAATCATTAGTTAAGAAAGAAAGTTTCGGAGAACTGGAAAGTATCGTCAATTTATTGGAAATGAATCCTATGTATAAACTTTCTTTGGAAGGCCACACCGATGCGGTAGGAACTGAAGCATATAACGTTGGCTTATCTAAAAACCGAGTGAATGCTGTGCGGGATTTCTTGGTAATGAATGGCATTGCAGCTGAACGTATAATTATCAAGCATCACGGTGAAGGAAAACCGGTAGCCACGAATGACAACGCGGATGGTCGAAAATCAAACCGACGCGTGGATGTTCAAATCATACGCCCTTAATTGAATTTAACAAGCGCATATGGAAAAGTTACGTCTTAGAAAGTAGAAAGCGAATTGAATTCACTAACTTTGAGTTAAATCATTAAAATCGATCACATGAAAAAATTGTTACTTAGTTTAGTTTTTGGAGCTTCAATCGCTTCAATGAATGCACAAGTCCTTACGAATGGGGATTTTGAACAAGCGGCTTCTCCGCTACTACCGGGCGTTGCCACAGATTGTCCAGGATGGGGAATCGGTTTATACACAATGGAGACTGCGAATGCTTATGCAGGAACGCAATCTGCGAAACTTATGACCATTGTGGATGCAGCTACAGCAGCCTTATTGCAGTGGCCATCGGATACAATCGCAGGCGTAATGCAGCAAGTTGTGACTGGTTCTTGGCCGAATGCAGGATCGTTAACCTTGAATTTTGCCTATAACCATATCGTTTCAGCAGGAGATACTGCCTTAGTAGCTTGTCAGTTTGCTGATACGATGGGTGCAGGTCCAAACGATGACGTATTACTTTTTCAAGCCCTTGGCGCATTTGGAGGAAATTCAAACGGATGGCAAATGGCTTCTATTCCAATGGACCCGATTCCAGGAGCAATGGGTACAGCAAACAGCGTAATCGTGCTTGCGACCTCTTCTATTGGTGCAGCATTCGGAACTGGCAATGGGATTCCTAACAGTACCTTGTGGTTAGACAACGTTTCCATCACTGGTGGAGCAAGTGTAATTGAATTGGCTGCAACAGTGAATGTTTATCCAAATCCAACGAATGGTGCCTTAACCTTTGATGCTTCTGAACCGATTTCAGGTGTTGAAATCTACGGAATGGATGGGAAATTGGCTTTGAGTGCAACGACAACAAACGTTGACATCACAAACCTACCAAACGGGATCTATCATTACAGCGTAATGACTGTTTCTGGAAAAGTATTGAAAGGAAAAGTTTCTAAAATCTAAGGATTTACAGACATACGGATTAAAGCTCGCTTCGGCGGGCTTTTTTTTTTATAAATTGATTTGCTGAAAAAATACACTTAAAGGCACTTGGTAATAATCTAAGATCGTTTTTAATGTACTCAAGGTAATATTCACACGGCCAGTTTCAACCCTTGAAATGTGAATGCCCGTATCGTTGTAAAAATCTTCTTGCGTTAAATTTCGTTGCTTCCTTAAGACCTTCAAGCCATCTACGGTTGAACGCAATAAAGCTTGATCCTTAAGTTGTGCTTTTGCCATCGGCACAAAATGACGAATTCATCAGTGATTTATTAATGACTTATTTGTCATTTTAATTTTTTTATGTACATTCGTGACATATTTGTCATTTTAAAAATTAAAAACTATGAAAAAACTATTATTATTTATTGCTTTTGGCAGCTTGTATGGAAGTATTGTGGCGCAATCAAGATTACATATTATTGATGGTAGCCAAACAGATGTTAACCATAAAAACACGAAGAAAAAACAAACTATAAAAAACATCAGTTGCCAAGACACATTAAGATATGCAGAGGCCAAGGAACAAATATTATCAGCTAATCCAACATATTATTATCTAGATATGTATCGATCTGATAATGAAGAAATATCTATGGCATTCTTATCAAATTTTTCAAGCTCCATTCATGGTGTGGAAATATTTGCTAAAAGAAGTATAAATTCAGTGCCGACGAATGTTGTTGTTCAGGCATCAATTTATTCAGCAAACCAATCCTTTGAACCGTCAACTCTCATAGGCTCAGGCACCATAAATATTACGAATGCTAATAATTTTCAATACTATGTAATTAACTTTCCGACTGCATTAACAGTTAGTGGCAATTACTGTGTAGTAATAAAGCCTATTACAACCAATAGTGTAATTGAATTGACTGTTAACGATGCTGCAATAAATAGTTATGATGAGTCATTTTGTAGATTCAAATCTGATTACTATGCATCAAGCAGCGGACAATGGATATCGATACCAAACTTCGTTGAGTTTGGACCTTCACCGGCGAATTTTGAACCTTTGGTTGCACCAATAGTAAGTTATCCTCTACAAACACAAATAATAGCGAATGAGCAAATTATTTGTAAAGGAGAAAACTTGGCATTAAATGCTCAAATTAATCCGAATGGTATCTATGGAAATAGATTCTACAACTGGTATTCTTTCTTGTCCCATTTTAATCCCGGTACAATTGACTCCACGCTGAACTGGCAAACACCTAATTCAACAATTTCGATTAATTCTTATGGCACTCAAACAAATGTTCAATATAACACTGTAGCTCAACATAATGTCACGCTGCTAAATAATTTTGGTTTATACTCAACATGCCTTGACCAAGACACAGTTATAATTACCATTAATGAGCCTAGTACTAGCGCCGGAAATGACATCACCCTTTGCGAAGGGGAAACAGTTACACTAAATGGCTCAGGAGCGAATACATATACATGGGATAATGGTGTTTCAAATGGCGTAGCATTTACTCCTTCAAATTCAGGTTCGTACATTGTCACCGGAACGAGTGTGTATGGATGTTCAAAGAATGATACAATAGATGTCACCGTGAATGCTGTAGATAATGCTACAATTACAGAAACACACCTCGACTCTGTTACAATAAATAGTACAACATACTATGAAACAGGTATCTACACCCAAACCTTAACAAATGTAAATGGCTGCGATAGTATCATTACCATAAACTTAACCATTAATCATACGGGAATAAATAACTTGTTGCAATTAAACAACAAGAAACCATTGTATTTTATTGATTTAAATGGTAAGATTATCACACCAAGAAAAAACACCTTTATGCTTGCTATATTTGAAGATGGTGAAATCGTTAGAGTATTTGAGATGGAATAACGATTGATTTTAAGTTGATTCCAATAAAGCTCGCTTCGGCGGGCTTTTTTTATCTCCTACAAATCCTTACCAAAGGAATGAATGTCGCGATGGTTTTCTTCGATTTTATCTTTGATGAACTGGATTGATTTAGCGAGCATAAATAAATCCGGGGTAGCATGCTTACCCAACCAATCCCAACTTTCTACTTCGTGATCTACCGCACGACCGATGTGAAATAACAATTCCATCTTATGGGCCAGCAACCACTCTTGTGCTTGCACCAATCCTTCCGCTGCGTTTATCATTGCCATCAAATGGGCGTACCCATTTTCCATCAACCAATCCCTAGATTCTTGAATTAGATATATGGCATTCGTTGCATGAAATAAGGATTCATACCCGTTTTCACGCAACCAGAGTTGAATCACCTTGTCTCCTTCAACCGCCTTTGCCCAAAGTAAAATCACCTGTGCAGGATAATTTATCGGTTTTAACGGTACAGCTTGTATCTGCGGCGCCTCTTCTTTCTTTTTCTTAAACCAACTAAACATCTTAAAAGAACCAACTTGCTACTAAGATCGCAGCGATTACACAAACTAAATCAACTAACAACATGGTAGACAGGGTATAGCGCGTGTTCTTAACCTTAATCGCACCAAAATATACGGCCACCACATAAAAGGTCGTTTCTGCACTGCATTGAAAAATGCAACTCAATCGACCCGTAAACGAATCCGGTCCGTACACCCGCATGGCATCCAGCATGAACCCACGTGATCCACCACTACTAAACGGACGCAGCATGGCTACCGGTAAAGAATCCGTTATTTCTTTGGATAAGCCTGCCTGAGAAAAAATCCACGTGATTCCTTGACTAAGCAACTCGAACATTCCACTGTTGCGAAATACAGAAATCGCCACGAGCATGCCTAAAACATACGGAAAAATGGTAACTGCGGTATTCATCCCATTTTTAGCTCCAACTACAAAGGAATCAAAGACGGTTGTATTCTTTTCCGAAAATCGCTTCTCTTTCCAAAAAGCAAACCCTAAGGTTAGTAAGATAATTCCAATGAGCAATACCCCTGAAAAATTCGAAGTGAAATGATTTTTTGCCATCAGGTCTAAGGAACCAATATAGAACAACAAGCCAAGCATGGCCGCAATGATGCTAAACACTACCGCGATTAGTATGCCACTTAACAAATTCACCCGTTGACGGATTCCAACAATAATTAAAGCCGCTATGGTTCCAATAAACGAGGTAATAATGCAGGGCAACATGACATCCGCAGGATTGGTTGCGTGTTCTGCCGCCCGATAGCCAATAATCGACGTTGGAATCAAGGTTAAGCCCGCCGCATGCAAGCAAAGAAACATAATCTGTGCATCACTCGCCTTGTCTTTATCTTGGTTAATCTCCTGTAAACTTTCCATCGCTTTTAGCCCAAAGGGCGTAGCCGCAGAATCGAGTCCAAGAAAATTAGCCGCGAAATTTAAGGTCATGTACGAAATGCTCGGATGGTTCTTGGGTACCGATGGAAAAACTTTAACAAAGAAGGGACTTAACCATTTAGCTAAGCCTTCGGCAGCACCCGAGTCGATAAGCAACTGCATTAAGCCCGCAAAAAATGCAAGATAGGCAAGTAAGGGGAGAATAATATCCAGGATAGTAGACTTGGCTGTTGGAAGCAATCCATCCGTTTTTTGGAGGCCGCTGTAAATTCGTACCTGCCCCTCTGAATTCACATAGGTAGTGTCGGCATCGGTGTCATTTGCATTAAAAACGACCGTTCCTTCCGGACTACGTTTTAGTGTATCCTTGAGCGAATTAGGCAATTGAAACAGGTACTTTTCACCGATGAGGACTGGATCGTCTTTTTTTCCATTGATTACTGAATCAATGCTATATTGTTGATTGAATGAAATTCCTACCAAGATAAAAACCAGGGAAGAAATAAAAATAATGAGCCAAAATCTACTTAATACCATAAGAACGAAGTTCGTAGAAATATCCATTGCCTAGTAATGACACCCTTAAATGATATTAACATACGTTATTGAAAAGCGAGCAATCGAATGAAAACGAACAATCTTGGTACTTTTGTGTTCAAAATAGCACTATGCAACAAGAATTTCACGCCGCATCTACACGAGGTTTTGCTGATCACGGATGGCTAAAAGCCAAGCATTCATTCAGCTTCGCATCTTGGTTTAATCGATACCGCATGCACTTCGGTGCCTTGCGTGTCCTGAACGACGACATCGTAGCTCCAGGAATGGGTTTTGGAAAGCACCCCCACGACAACATGGAAATCATCACAATCCCTTTAAAAGGTTCATTAAAACATGAGGACAGCATGGGGTTTTCAGAGGTAATTCATGCCGGCGAAGTGCAGGTAATGAGTGCAGGAACAGGAATTTACCACAGTGAATTTAATGCAAGTCAGACCGAAGAAATTAACTTGTTTCAACTTTGGATCTTTCCAAACCAACAAGAAGTCACCCCCCGATATCAGCAATTGGGTTATGAAAATTCGGACATGAAAGACGCGTTCCTACAACTCGTTTCTCCGAACCCAGCCGATGACGGCCTATGGATACACCAAACGGCATGGATACACATGATCGACATGTCGCCCAACACCACGCAAACCTATTCGCTTAAGCATCCAGGAAATGGAGTTTACTTCATGAACATCGAAGGAGAAAAGGTAATCGCTAAGCAAACACTCGGGTCTCGCGATGCCCTTGGCGTTTGGGAAACACCCAACGTAGAAATTCAAGCAAATGAACAAGGTCGTTTGCTGCTCATTGAAGTACCCATGCAATTTTAATTATCAAAATGAATAAGCAACTCATAGAAGCACTCGAATGGCGTTATGCCTGCAAGAAGTTTGACGCTAACAAGCGCATATCCGATACAGACTTAGACACCATTCTCGATTCCATTCAACTCACCCCGTCTTCCTATGGACTGCAACCCATCAAGGTATTGCTTATAGAAACGAAGGAGCTAAGGGAACAAATCAAACCGATTGCCTGGAACCAAGCGCAGGTTGTGGACGCATCTCATTTGTTGGTATTTTGTCATTACACCGCACTCTCAGAATCCTATGTTGATCAGCACGTTTCTTTGATGGCAAACACCAGAAATTTACCCATAGAAAAACTACAAGGTTTTGGCACCCATGTTAAATCTTCGATTGCAACCATGGATGCTGACCACGTCAACCAATGGACCGGTAAACAAACGTATATCGCACTCGGACAGGTTTTATTGAGTTGCGCCCTCCTTAAAATAGATGCCACTCCCATGGAAGGATTCGACCGAAGAGCCCTCGATGAACTGTTAGATTTGTCCAAAGATGGATTAAGTGCGTCCTTGCTTTGTCCGATTGGATATCGGCATGCAGAAGACCCATATATTACATTGAAAAAGGTGCGAAAAACAAAAGACGCCTTGTTCGAAACCCGTTAATTCAACACGCACACGTTAATAATCTATGCGAAATCCATTACATTAAATCGCTTAGATTCAAATCAAATCCTTATTTTTGAGAGATGTTGAGAACTTGGTGCGTCGTCGTATTGCTTTCGTTTTGTTTATTCCCGATTCACGGGCAAAACACACTTTCTCTTGCAGACAAAAATGAACTAGGCATCATTTCAAGTGACTTCAAAGACGGAATACTGGATAGCACTACCCTATCTTCCTACCCCATCAACTTGATTAATAATCAATACTACGTATCCTTTTTAGCTAAGATCAATCCTGAATTTGATAAGCTTACCTTAATTCGATCGCGCTACATAGTCGGGAATCCCATCCGAAATATTGTGAGCATCAAAGTTCCCATTGAAGCAAGCGAATACGTTTCGTCCTTGCAAGGTGTAGAATATCTTGAATTAGCTGGAAAAGTGAACCATCAATTGGATAAAGCGGTTCATGACGTTCGAGCCGACAGTGTGCAACAAGGCATTGGATTACCTCAAGGGTTCAAAGGAAAAAATGTATACATCGGAGTAACGGATTGGGGGTTCGATTACACACACCCGGCTTTTTACGACAGCACCTTAAGCCAAACACGCATCATCGCCGCTTGGGATCAATTTAAAACGAGCGGACCTCATCCGCAAGGATTTAATTATGGAACAGAACATGTGGGCGCTAGTGCGCTCTTAGCCGCAGGAAGTGATACAGCAAATATTTACAGTTACAGTACGCACGGTACGCACGTGGCCTCCATTGCAGGCGGATGTGGAGCAGGAACCGCTTATCGAGGTGTTGCTTATGATGCAAATTTTCTCTTCGTTACATTTTTAGTTGATGAAGCAGCCGTGTTAGATGCGTGGGAATGGATGTATCAAAAAGCTCAAGCTGCCGGAAAACGACTGGTTATTAATATGAGTTGGGGCTTATATCACTTCGGTACCTTAGACGGGAATTCCTTGTTAAGTCAAGCCATTACTGCATACTCTGACCTAGGCGTTGTGTTTGTTAATTCCGCTGGAAATAACGGCAACGTAAATTTTCACCTTAAAAAAACCTTTAATAACGACCAACTAAATTCAAAAGTTGATTTTTATTCCTATGCTGCCAATGCTAACATGTGGGGTCAAAGCATCCATGCCTGGGGTGAAGTAGGCCATTCCTTTTCGAATGGAATTGTTGTTAAGAATGCAAGCAATGCAACCCTTGCTGAATCACCGTTCTATAGCACCAACGTTACCAATACGTACATAGATACCTTCTTAGTAGCAGGAACCGATACGATTTTTTACAACATTGCAGCAGATTCAGCCCATCCATTGAATCAAAAACCTCAGATGCGCTTACGTGTAAAATGCACGAACACTGCACTAAAAATCTTACTAAAATCTACCGCGATTGACGGCACCGTAAATTATTGGAATGTGACGGAATTAACTACCGATGTTGGAAACTGGGGTATGCCATTTTCTTATTCCGGAACGGGAACAACTCCAGGAGATGCAGACCACGGGATTTCTGAACCTTCATGTTCGGACGATGTAATTAGCGTTGCGGCCTATGCGCCGTCCTATCAAACACCCGGTGGCGCTACCGTGGGAGGAGGTCTTGCCAGTTTTTCCAGTCACGGTCCACGCTATGACGGCGTAATGAAACCTGACATTGCAGCGCCAGGAGTCTCCATTTGTAGCGCCATTTCTTCGTTTACGGACGCAGCCTACACCACGATTTCTTCTGTTACGTTCAACAATAAAACCTATGACTATGCAAAGTTCTCTGGAACTTCCATGTCGGGTCCAGTAGTTGCCGGGGTATGTGCCTTAATTTTAGAAGCCAATCCGTGGCTTTCTGCAGCTCAAGTTAAACAACTCATAAAAGAAACAGCTCGTACAGATAATTTCACGGGAGTTATTCCTGCCCTAGGCAGTCCACTGTGGGGTATGGGCAAATTGAATGCCTATGCAGCCGTTCAAGAGGCATTGGCCTTAGTTGAAGTCCCTGAGAATAGCATGGAAAATGCATGGAATGTCTACCCAAATCCTGTGATAGAGCGCTTACATTTTACCATAGTGGATGAATTACCCAACGCATGTACAGTGGTTGATGCGCAAGGCAAGTGTATGGTGCTTCCAATTCAGGATGAGCATGTGTCGGTTAAATACCTAAAACCCGGTCAATATACCTTACAACTTCTCATAAATGGACAAATGCAATCAGCATCGTTCATAAAAGCTAATTAATGTCCCTCACGATACGTACTATTGGATCTTCAGAATTACATCTTGTAACGGAGCTTTCTGCTCAAATTTGGCCAATAGCATACAAAGAAATTATAACACAGGAACAAATTAAATACATGCTTAGCACCATGTATTCACAGGAAGCACTCGAAAAAAACCTAAGCGACGGACATGTTTTTTTAATTGCAGAACACGATAAAAAACCC
>CANHSL010000064.1 GCA_947463385.1 Flavobacteriales bacterium | reverse complement strand
ATGTGTTAGGCCTGCCGCTAGCGTTCATCCTGAGCCAGGATCAAACTCTCCGTTGTATAATAACTTTGAATTTGTAAGAGCTCGAGATGTTGTTTTATTCTTTAAAACGCTGTTTCCTTGTTTCTCAATACGTCAATGAACTTCATTCGCTGCAGATAACATTCTAAACTTATTCTGCCTGTCAAAACCCTCTAATCTTGTTTAGCGGGGTGCAAAGATACAAACTCTTTTTAATTCTCCAAGAAAAAACTAAAAAATATTTTTTTCTTTTTCTCCCTTCATTTAACTCACTCGCTTGTGATGTTTTTCTCAATTGCGGGGTGCAAAGATACACACTCTTTTGCATTCACCAAATTTTAGCGCACAAAATTTGAGGTTTTTTTAACGCGAATGGATTTAAAAAGGTTACAAAAAAAATACAGGGAGGTGAAACTCCCTGCAAATGAAATACTTAAACAGAAGCCTTTAATTAAGGAGAGGCCGATTATCCTCTATTGTAATACAATCTTTTTGGTGTAAAGTGAATTACTGATGCTCATTGAAATGAAAAACAATCCAGATTCAATATGTGAAGTTCGCTCAATCACAATTTCATTATTAATTACTTTAAGGTATGGTATAGATGCTACCATTTTACCCGTTGCATTGAAAATTGTTATTCCATTTACTTGTCCTATGCTTTTAGGTACCTGTAGCGTAATGCTTTCATCTGTTATTTTAATAAGTTGCAGTGTCTGCTCCGCTCCGTCAAATACCCCATTGTTCGACTCTTCCTGTATAACATGCTGGGATAAATAAATCATATCTCCATTGTCGTTGCCGTTGTTATTTGTTTTATTGGTCGCAACATAAAAAGTAACCGGGCCTGCCCCAGCTGCAGGAGCTGTCCAGGTCCAGGTCCATGATGGCGCGCTAACACTTGTATTGCTTCCGGACGTATGATTTGCATATTTTTTTGTTCCTCCATTAATAGAGGTATTTCCAGCTTGCCCCGTAAATCCACCGGCCATGGTGTTTGTTGCAGTTAGTGCAGTAGACTGAAATCCCCGCTTTGTGGGGTTAGATGACATTAATAGATTAACGGTATACTGCTGCCCCGGCACGTAGCTATTAACAGGAGTTGCACCGCTTAATATAGTCAATACATTCTCTGTGTCACCATTCTGAACAGATCCTGAATGGCATTGGGTACAATTGCTTTCGGTAGGAGCCCCCGTCATACCCGGAGAAGCACCACCTCCATTTAAGGGCGACCGAAGAAATCCATGTTGAGATGAATCAACTGAAAAATAAGCGAAGCCAGACATTAATAATGCAGCTAAAGGTAAAATCAAAACAATACGCATCTTTACGAAATTTTTAATTACTGACTAAATTAGTTATTTTTTTTTCCTTGGTAAATCCAACATTCTACTTTTTGGATTAAAGAATCAGGCAAGGCAGGACCACCTTGTGGCATCAATTGGTATCCATTGGCATGCATAGAACCAAGAATCGCATCAGCCGAGGCGCTAATATTCGAATGATTCGTTAAGGTATATCCCGTTCCGTTACCCGCATTATGACACCCCGTGCAATTCGATTGTATCATTGGCAATACATGTGTATTAAATGATATGGTATCCGGACAATTTGGTGGAGCTACATAAGACACTTTATCTTTAGCGCAAGAGAAAATCAAAGAAAGGCACAGCGTTAATGCAAAAATGAATGTATAGGATTTTAGTGCCATATTACTTGGAGTTTCTTTCCATTAAAAACAAGGGTTGACAGCCCATCCATATTAAGGGCCAAATGTAAAACAAGGGTGTCCCAATAATTTGAAACACATCCCATCCATCACGTAAATAAGTAAGCACAAAATAGAACCCTAAAATCGAGGCAGCACTTATCAGTGCATTCAACGCGAAAACACCCCACTTACCTGCATACTTATTAAATACCCAAAGAAGTAAAGAAGCGATTAAGGACATAGAAATATAAATCGCAACAAGATTGAACGTACTAAGCTCTTTGCGCATTGGCGAATCTAGGCTTACCAGCGGATCCGGTGATCCTTCTGGTATAAAACTATACATTGAATAAAGGTATGTAGCAATGACCACAGAGGAAATTGCCGCACTTAATAAACCGAGATACATGAACTTTCTCATTTGTCTATCTTTTTACTTACTGGTAATTCGTAAACAATCTTCATTTTATCAGGAACTGTTTCACTTTTCTTTCCGACCTTGAAATCAATTCGGTTAACATAAAATGTCCCTTTGAATGTATATTTTGAAGCGCTTCCCGAAACTTTTGCAGGGATGGTGTATTCTTTTGATGTACCTTTTATGGTTAAGTCCCCCTTAATTTGGAGCTCACCGTTCTCATCTTTTGTAACACTTGTAGACTTAAACTTTATGTTAGGATACGTTTCTTCTTCGAACCATTCCTTGGTAAGGGCTTTTTTGTTCATCATTCCATTCCCTGTACTTATGGTATTCACCGGGATTTTTAAATTAAATGTGGCATCTGTAGGAGAGCCAGATGTATAGGTCACGTCCCCACTGATGTCCGTAAACTTACCTGAGGGGTCAGCACTTTTAAAGGCGATCGAATGTCCTTCCGTTACTTCATAGTCACCTGTTGGCGCAAAGACCATTGATGTTGATGCGATTAATAAACCGAAATAAACAATAGGTAATAAGGCTTTTTTCATAATAATAATTTATTCGTTTTCAAATGCAAATTTTCTCCCTACGCAAAAACCTAGCCGAAATTGGCCCTTTAGCCAATCCGACGTGGTATACGGAATAAACTGTGTCTCCCCAATTCCTTGAGCATTCGTAAGGTTAATTGTGAAATTGTGTCCAAAGGTATACCATTCCAACGCAAGTCCTAAACTTCTCTTATACGTATCATTTGGTCTCAGGCCTTCGGAGGCAAACGTATGATAGTATTCTGCAATCAAGGCAAATCGACTGCTTAATTTTACTCGTGCAGCAGCACCCAAGGTAAATAAATCGTTTTGATCATTAGCCGCCACATAGTTACTATGTATTAAGGTTGGCATTACTGCCACGGAAAGCCTATCACCAAAGTGCCTTGCCGCATTTAACTGTGTGAAATAAGCAAAGCGGTGACTTACTTTAGGAAAATGACTTACTTGAGAAATGTCAGTAGACGCTGTCATGTAGGTAAATGTTAGCCCTGCAACACCCGTAAGTGATACGGGACTTTTTTTACCTTGCCTTAAAATTCGATACTTAACAAATCCATCGAGCAAAGACCGATATGGTGTAGCGGTACCTTTAGCTCGCCCCATGCCAATCATTAAATCTTTGGTTACTCCATACTCTAGAGCAATTCGTATATCGGCTAAATTATCGAAACCAAACATATTCTGTGCGCCACCGTTCGATCCAAACATATCACCAAAGCGATGTTCGATTCTAAATTCCATCGTGCGCGCCGGAAGTGTTTCCACCGAATGCCCACAGATGATTCGGGTTGAAGAGAAAGTTTTAGGCTCGAAGGGCTCATCTGTGATTTCTGTATCCTCTTGCTGAGCAAAGAAATTCAAAGGAAAAATGAGCATCCACAAAAAGTAAGTAAATTTAGCCTTCATCTGTATAGTTTGATGCATCAAATGTATTAATTAAAATCACGCCCTTGAATCTCCCACCATCAAAACATAAGCTAAGACAAGAGGCTAAAACCCAACGCAAGGTGCTTAGCGTGTTAGAAATTGAAAACTATTCGATACAGATTGCTAAACAAGTAAGTATATGTTTTGGTTTTCTTGACAAGCGAATATCTTGTTTTTTAAGCATGGAATCTCAGCATGAAGTACTTACCGAGTATATACTTAAAGACCTTGAATGTAACAACCAACTATTTGTGCCTGTGACGAACTTTCAAGAAGGGACGATGATTCAAGTACCATATAGCCTAGGAGATACCTTGGAATTCAACGCCTACCAAATCCCAGAGCCTCGTATTCAACTTAGCCCCATTATACCCACTGAGTTGGACGTGGTTTTTATACCTTTATTGCAAGCAGATGTTCGAGGAAATCGATTGGGATATGGAAAGGGATTTTATGACCGATATTTAGCGTTGTGCCGACCGGATGTAATTAAAATTGGACTAAATTTCTTTGAACCGATCTCTGCTATACCATCAGAAGAAACAGATATTCCTTTAGATTATTTAATTACACCGAATCGTATTTATGAATTTAAATGACAAGATGCACCAAGGGAAGTTTCACCTTTTGGCTATCTTACTTATTCCAATCAACTTAGTGGCTTGGTTTCTCCCCTCACATTGGGCGTGGGGTATGTGCACTGGCGTGATATCGGGAGGGATTATTTATTTTTTACTTTTCCGGAAACCAATTTAATTCCGTCTCCTTCGAAATTTAACTTAAATTCGGGTTGAGTAATTTTATTAATTTCTTCGACACTCTTTCCTGCATCTTCAGCATAATGCCTTAAGGCTTTAACCGACACCGTATCCCAATACGCCATACCGTGAATATACACCTCCGTTCCGATAGGCGTAGAAGGAGGAATCGTGAAATGATTTTTAAATCGTACCATGAGGGGTTTGCCGTCGGGTTTAGGGACCTGTACCCAACACCCTGCATTTTGGCAAACAGCAGAAAGAGGTGACTTGATCGTTACGGTTTGTGGATCCTTTGATTTATCCATTTGAGTGACTAATTCCGCTACGCTTATCGCAGCAGTTTCATCAACCTTAACTATACCATATTCATTTTTTAGGCTAGCGCAACTTATTATTAACCCAAGTAAAAAAACAACACTGACTGCCTTCATGTTATTCGCCTTTGATTTTCATAAACGTTTCATAGTACATGTAAAGCTCATATTCCTCCTCACCAACAACTATTTTATTTACTTGATTTGCCCCAAGAAAACGCAACATGATGCGTCTAACTTCATCTGAATCTACCACTGGGTACACATCTACTTTTTGCGTGGCTGCATCATAGGTATAGGTAAAGGAAGAAGTGTAATACTTAGCCGTATTTTGAATTGCCTCCGCCGTTGTTGATGCCGGAAAAACCCATTGAAAATGCCCTGATTTAGCCTCTTTAGTAATTTCAGAAGCATTTAATTTAGAGCTAAGCGTAATTTGCTGAGCAAAACTTAAGAACCCAAAGGTCACAAAAATCGCAAGGAAAATATTTCGCATGATAATTATTTTATTGCGAATTTAGCAAAAATGGAACGTTTAAAAAATAAGGAGTTGCTTTTTTCAAAATCAGGGCACAGACACGAGGCAGGGTCTGATGAAGCGGGACGAGGTTGCTTAGCTGGACCTGTAGTGGCCGCAGCTGTAATTTTGCGGAATCCGATCCCCGGGTTAAATGATTCCAAACGACTAAATGAAAAACAACGAGAAGCATTAGCTCATATAATAAAAGCAGAGGCCCTCGCCTACCACATTGCTTATGTGGATGAAAACAAAATTGATGAAATCAACATTTTAAATGCAAGTATTTTGGGAATGCATTTAGCGCTTGATGGATTGCCTATTCGCCCTGAGCACATACTGGTAGACGGGAATAAATTCAAACCTTATCATGACATTTCAACTGAATGCATTATAAAAGGAGACGGTATATATCAGTCAATAGCGGCCGCCTCTATCTTAGCCAAAACTGCGCGAGATACATTCATGGAAAAAGCACATGAAAAGTTTCCGGCCTATGGGTGGGATTTAAACAAAGGATACCCAACAAAAGCACATGTATTAGCGATTAAACAATTTGGATTTTGCGAAATGCATAGGAAAACATTCGGTATTGTGCGCCAGATGGCTCAAACTAACTTATTTGAATGAAGATAAACACCTTAATGTTCATTAGATTATTCGCTGCTTAGTTTTCGGTTGATGTTTACATTTAGATTTGCTTTATGTTAAGGAAAGTACTTTTACTTGTATTCGTTTTAATTCTTGTTGGTTGGTCGAGTTTTGCCGTTTACTCTCTTATAGATTCCTCAGCAGAACAATCTTATTTGTCTCTTTTCAATCCGAAAGCGGATGAATTAATCATAGCCTTGCACCACCCTAACGACTTTGAACTCGAAAACCTAGAAGTTGATTGTAATCAGAAAAATATTGATGTGTTTAATTCTTTGATGCCTAAGATCAAAGATCTCTCCTCCGCTTTTTTTAGTAAAAAGCGAAATATACTTGTTTTTCAAACCCAAGAAAAATGGTCAATTAAACGCGTTAAACGAACGTTTGAACGGGGAATTTACTCGTTTCAACTCACAGGTCCGAGCACCTTTCAGTTTGGCAAGTATTTAGGGCGATTCAAAGGAAATGAACTTATACTGTACTATTATGACCTGAAATTGAAAGAGGCGAAAGCGTTCTCGCCTTGGCAGGTTGACCCACAATGTACATACAGTATTATCTATTTATCAGATGCAACACATTCCTTGCGCGATGTCTACTACAAAACTGATATGAAAATCAGCTATACAAGTTCTGATTTCAAGCAGCAAAAGAAAACGTTGATTGATGATTTAAACTTGTTTGGCAGTTTAATTCCGAAAGAAACCAAATCATATCAATTTTATGAACGGAATTACCTACTTGAAACAGACTCAGAATTTAGACGGAGTCCGATTAAGAACCTAGTCAAGAGTGGGGTAATACTCATTGAAGTGGACCAAAAGCCTGTGTTTATTTTCGATATGAATCAAGATGTAACGTTAAGCGAATACTTAAATGACTTTTTTCATAAAATGGAAAACAACCAAGAAAGAGCCCTCTTTTCTAATTTCCCAATTTGCAAAACTTTCAATTTAACGCTTGAAAGAGAAGGAGTAATAAAAGCAAAAAAAATCTTAGCATACAGTGTCGATGGGTTTGGATTTCTTACGGCTGATGAATCCGCCTTGGATGCCGTATTGCTTGAATTAGAAATGCGCAAATCCCTAAACACCGCGATAGATAATATTGCATTATTTAACGCTCCCTTGCCGAAAACAGTTTCCCAGCGAACCTTAAGCTCCCGCAATTCAAGCAGTATAAGTTGGGTAGAAAAGAGGCTTGTCGAAACGAAAATAGAAGTTCTTGGTTCACAAAAACCAAGCGAACAATTCGAAGAGACTAAAAATTATTTTACCATGAATCCCGGCTTACCTGTCTTATCCTTTTGCGCATTATCAGGCAGAGGCAATGTGATTATGGAGGTGGAAAAAGAACTTATAGGGTATAAAAATGGAAGTTTAAAATGGAGAAAATCACTTAAAACGAGCTTATCAAATCAACCAAAATCATTAGCTACAAGTAATCTAGAAAATGAGTTCATCTTACTTCCTTATGAAAGTCACCTAGAAATTATCGACAAAATGGGCCGACCTCAATATGAAATCAAAGGTGCTTTTGAAGGAGACCCAATTCAATGTATCGTAAACAAACAAGCTGCATTTGGGATTCAAGGGAAAGAAGGAATCTATTTCTATGCTACGAGCTCAGGAAAACAACTTAAGCGATTTGTAATTATGGACAAGATTGCAGCTTTCAATATTTTTGAAAAATCAGGAAAAATAACGCTAAGTATTAAGACAGATAATCAATTACTCAACATAGATTATACAACTGGTAAACGGCAATCTATTAAAGCAAACAATGCTGATTTTATTTCTTTTACACGCAGTGGGTTTATTCAACGTGGGCCAACGGGAATGCAAGAAATTATCGGAACAAAAACCATAAATATACAGGTTCCTTCGTATTGGAAATTTAGTGGGGAAGTTAAATTAGGACAAGATGTAGGTCAGCTATTTCATGACGGGAAGTCTATTGTTTTGGTAGTTAAAGGAAAGGTTCGGTGGAATAAAGCCATTAATCACTCGGAAATCTCTGAGCTGATATTGCCGCAAAATACTCAATCGCTTTTTATAGTGAGGGATGCCTTAGAAAACAAACTATATTTTTGGGATTTTGAAGGTAATTTGCTAGATCAAGAAGAACGTCCCGGACAGCGCGCGATTCAACTTACCCCGTTGGGTTTGCGCGGATCCTCCATTACAACGTATCTCAATGACTTCATTATTCAATTTAATTATTAGATTTAAACAAACGCCACTATGAAACAATACCTTACACTCGCCTTAAGCTTGCTTTTTTCAAGCTATTTTCTTTCTCAACAATACCTGGGTGTATCCACAAGTAACTATGCCGGTAGCATGGGGACCCAATTGCAACCAGCAAGTTTTGTAGATGGAAGGTTTGTATTTGATCTCAATATTGCCGGAGTTAACAATAATACGTACCAGAACTTCGGATATTTCGATGCGAAAGCGATGCGAGATGCCCAAGGCAACGGCGGTTATTGGTGGAAAAAATCCTTTACCCAACCCACTCCAAATAATTGGGATGACCCGGATTCTACATTCCAAGATCGTTTCATAATTCGTAATTACACAACAAATAGTAAGAAAGTACTTGGCTTATATTCAAATACTCAAATCGACCTCTTAAATCTCAATTTTCACATCAATCCCAAAATCGCTGTTGGCTTGTTTGGACGGGTACGCTCCATTTCGAATATTGACAACATGGATCCTAAATTGGCGGTACTCGCTGAAAATGGCTTAGATTACTCGCTTTTGTGGAACCAAAAATTGAATGAAGAATTAATCAACCTCAATCACTTAACTTGGAATGAATATGGATTCAATTACGGGCAAATAGTCCTAGATAATAAAGAACACTTTGTTAAAGTTGGCGGGTCGATCAAGTTACTCAGCGGAAATACTGCTGCCTATTTTTACACCAACAATTTTGAGTACAACCTAAAAAATTCAGACACTTCTTTTCTTTTAAAAGGGGACTTCAATTACGGTTATTCAGAGAACATTGACAGCTATATAAATTCCGCAGATCTTAATCCAATGGACTTTTTAAAAAGGACCTCTAATTGGGGTCTTGGAATAGACCTTGGTGCGGTATATGAATGGCGAGAAAACTATGAAAACTATCAGTACGATATGGACGGTGAAACCGGAATTTGGGCCCGTCATAAAAATAAATACAAGCTTCGTGTTGGAGCTTCTTTGTTAGACCTAGGCGGAATGCGTTTTACAAAAGGAGGACTTAGTCGAAATTTTACAGTGAATTCAACGAGCCCATTTGATCTTACCGTTTTTCAATCCGCTACAGATTTGGCAGAATTCGACCAAGTCATTGACTCATTAATTCAAAATCCAGATCAAGAATGGATTGCCCAACAAGATACCTCGACTACCTTTTACATGAGAACCCCAAGCGCCTTTAGTATTCAGGTGGATTACCACATTTGGAAAGGATTTTATGTTAATGCCACCTCCATGATTAACCTCATCGGTAAGAAAACGGACTCTAAAGTCAAAGTGGCCAACCAATTCAGCGTAACCCCTAGCTTTGACATTGCTGGCATTGGACTTCACCTCCCTTTATCCTATAATAAATACAGTGGGTTCAGAGCAGGAATTGCAACACGTCTCGGTCCACTTACCGTGGGAGTGACGGATTACCGCCCCTTACTTGCGAGAGGAAAAGTCAAAGGACTTGAACTTTTTGCAGGGCTCCGTCTACCAATTTTATATGGTGAAGTTAAGGATGACGATAAAGACAAGGTGTCAAACAAGTTGGATGAATGTGTAGATACCCCTGGAATTTGGGCCTTTAAAGGATGTCCTGATTCCGATGGGGATGGAATTCAAGATTTGAAAGACGAGTGTATTAACGAACCGGGACTTGCAGAATTCAACGGTTGTCCAGATCGCGATGGAGATAAAATAATTGATAAATTAGATGACTGTCCCGACCTTGCAGGCTTACCTGAATTTAAAGGCTGTCCAGATACCGATGGAGATAAAATCATTGACACCAAAGATCAATGTCCAACAATTGCCGGTGAACTATACATGAAGGGTTGTCCGGATCGTGACCATGACAGCATTACGGACTTAGAAGATTTATGTCCTGATAATTTTGGTCCTATTGAAAACAAAGGATGTCCAGACTCGGATAAGGATGGGTTATTTGATTATATTGATGATTGTCCACTGATCGCAGGACCGATGGAAAATCGCGGTTGCCCTTGGCCTGACACCGACGGAGATGGTCTACTTGATAAAAATGACGGCTGTCCACAATTAGCAGGTCCTAAAGAAAACGGAGGTTGCCCATATAAAGATTCCGATTCAGATGGATTGTTAGATAAGGACGATGATTGTCCGAACACACCGGGACCAAAAAGTAACAAAGGATGCCCTGTAATCGAGAAAGAAGTAATCGAAGTGTTGAAAACAGCATTTAATAATCTAGAATTCGAAGTTGCCAAGGATGTAATTCTTGCTGGGTCGTTCACATCCTTGGATGAATTAGCAGGCGTTTTAATGAAAAAACCGACCTGGAAATTAGAGATTTCTGGACATACGGATAATGCCGGTGATGATGAGTCCAATCTTGTGCTATCTAAAAAACGAGCCGAGGCTGTTAAGAACTATTTAGTTTCCAAAGGGATTGATGCGACGCGTTTTGTAATTAATTATTTTGGTGAAACCAAACCGATTGCCGACAACAGTACAACGGAAGGAAGGGCAAAAAACCGCAGAGTCGAAATGAAGGTTGTTTTTGAATAACCCTAACAATATTAATGTTTACTTAATATTGAATTAATTCATACGTGAGATAACAGGACGAACTTTGCATGAAAATTGCAAATTATGGTACGTCTTTTAATGGTTTTCTTGTTTTTACTAGGGATTAACAGCATTAATTTCGCCCAATCAACGGTTAAAGGTGTTGTGAAAGACGGAAGCAACAGTGATCCGGTAGAAAATGCTAAAATCACCTTGGTGGGCTCTGAAAAACGCTGTTTATCAGACGCTAATGGCGTTTTTGAATTATCCGGAATACCAAAAGGAAAATATTCCCTCGAAATCAAAGCTTCTACGTTTAATGTTTATGTATTAAACGACGTTACGGTTGGTGAAAATGAAGTTAAAGAGCTTAACATCGCCATGGAAGCAGCAGACCTTGTAAAAGGCCCTGTGGTTGTGACAAGAAAAGTAAAGAAAGATGGAAACATCGAACTTATTAGGGTGCAACACAATCTTGGAGTTGTTTCGAATGGGATTAGTGCAGAAGACATTAAAAAAACTAATGATTCCAAAGTTTCGGACGTAATGAAACGAATCTCCGGAGCCAGTATTCAAGATAATAAATTCATTGTCATTCGTGGCTTATCTGATCGATACAATTATGCCTTTTTGAATGGAGCTAGCTTACCAAGTTCAGAATCAGACCGAAAAGCATTCTCGTTTGACATTTTCCCATCGAATATACTCAGTAGCATTAGCGTAATTAAAACCGCATCTCCTTCTATGCCCGGAGAATTTGCTGGTGGAATCATTAATATTACCACCATTGAACCGAGTGACAAGCCAATTAATTCACTATCTCTTTCAGCAGGATATAATTCGATATCTACCTTCAGAAATTTCTACCGTAGTGGGGATAGCAAGTTGGATATTTTAGGTTTTGGGGGAAAAGACCGCTTACTTCCAACAGGCATCCCGGGTTCTGCAGAATATGCGGCCTTAGATATCCATGAACGCGCACGTTGGGCTCAAAAAATGAACTACAACTGGTCTCCTGAACAACGTACCGCTATGCCCAATTCGAGCATTCAATATAGCCTAGGGAAAACCTTCGAGTTTAAAAATAAACAAAGCTTGGGTTATGTAGCTGCCTACAGTTACCAAAACAACCAAACGTTTTCTTTAAATACGCGTCGCGAATTTGAAGAATCAGCAACGGGTGTGGTACAACGTATGGAATTGCGTGACTCTGTATTCACACAGAATGTACTAAATACGGGAATGTTGAATCTTAAATATTCCTTTTCACCGAAAAGCAATATTCAATTCAAAAATTTATACAGCGTAAATGCTGAAGATAAAATCAATGTGCGAAATGGAGTTAGAGAATTGGATAACGACCCGCGTCAATGGGAAAAAGCCACTAACTTTTGGTATACACAAAACAAAGCCCTTTCGAGCCAATTGTATGGAACACATGACAATGAAAAATTAGTGTTCAATTGGAATCTTGGTTACAGCAACGTGGATCGTGTTATTCCTGCTTTACGCCGTGTTATTCACAGAAAATATAGCCTGAATGAAGATGACCCAAATGAACAATACATTGCCGTAATTCAGAATAATGGAACCATTCCAACAGCTGCCGGAAATATGTTTTGGTCAGATGCAAATGAATCCATCTATAGCGCCATTTATGATGTTGAAAAAAGATTTCAGCTTGATTCATTTAATATTAATCTTAAAGTTGGTGCTATGCATCAATATAGAGACCGCGATTTTCAAGCGAGAAACTTTGGTTTTTCAAAATACGACGGAGGCGGCGTGAATTTTTATGACTCTTTACTGCTTGCCTCTCCTTCTTCCATATTTAATGATGAAAATCTTGGGCTTATGGCCAATGGTCGTGGTGGATTTAAATTAGATGAAGCAACTAATGTAGATGACAGTTACCAAGCAAGCTCATTCTTGAATGCTGGTTACGTGCAAATAGATGGGAACTGGAAACAAAAAATCCGTTTGAACGGTGGCTTAAGGGTAGAATCATACCGACAAGCGTTTAATTACATTGAATTCGGATCAAATAACGACACGAATATTACAACAACCGTGGTTGATTTCCTACCATCCGCAAATCTTATCGTATCCTTAACTCCTCGCATGAACATTCGTGCAAGCAGCTACAAAACAGTTTCTCGTCCTGAATTCCGCGAGTTAGCGCCATTTACCTTTTATAACTTTGTGATTGATAATATTATTTCAGGCGACCCAAATCTGCAACGCGCTACCATCATGAACTACGATTTGCGTTATGAATATTTAATTGGAAATGGTCAAAACTTTAATATTTCAGGATTCTATAAAGACTTTACCAACCCAATTGAATTAGTAAACCGCACGGGAACTTCAGGAGCCCCTGAATTGTATTACACCAATGTACCGGGTGTAACCACCTTTGGAGGTGAAATTGAATATCGATTCAACCTTGGTTTTTTAAGTAAAAAGGAAAACCATAAAATATGGGATCAACTTACCATGAATTTGAATGCTTCATTAATTAAATCACGCGTTGATATCGGTGATTCATTATTCGGACAAAACGAATATCCGGATGGACGACCATTGCAAGGACAATCCCCGTATATTATTAATGCCGGTTTATACTACCAGTCTCAAGACAAGAAATGGGCCTTTAGTGCCGCATATAACCGCGTAGGACAACGCATTTATATTGTTGGGAACGAGCAAGAACCTAGCGTATGGGAAAACGGAAGAAACCTAGTTGACTTCCAGTTAACTCGCAATTTTGGCGAAAAATTCGAGATGCGATTGAATGTCAAAGATGCATTAGCCAACGAATTGGTATTCTTTCAAGACCTAAACAAAAACCAAAAATTTGATGAAGGTGACAATGCTTGGCAAAATGTAACCTTTGGTCAAACGGTATCGCTTTCATTGAAATATAATTTCTAGGCACTAGGCACGTAGCGTTAAAGAAACCTTCGCTTAACAATTTAATAAACACGATTTAAGTTGTTCATAACACAATAAGCGCTTCGTCATCGGAACTTTGTCAAAAATTTTAAACGATGAAAAAGTTCTATTTATCTATTGCTCTAGTGAGCGCATTATTTACCGCATCGGCACAAGATGCGTTTTGGACTCCGACCACATATCAAGGAGCCTTCCCAGTTACTGACGGTACCCCTGCGACAAACTGGGCAAATGGCTGGTCGAATTTTGACCCTGAAAACACGGTATATCCTGCTACGGTTACTACAGTTTCAGCTGACATTACCACAAACACTACATGGAGTGGAGTTGTTTTGTTGCAAAACAAAGTGTATGTAAAAAACAATGCAACCTTAACTATCCAACCGGGAACCATTATTCGCGGTGACAAATTAACTCAAGCGACATTAATCATCACACGAGGAGCAAAAATCAATGCCGCAGGTACTGCTGCAAATCCTATTATTTTTACTTCGAATGAAGCTATTGGAAACCGAAATGAAGGGGATTGGGGTGGATTAGTTATCCTAGGATTAGCGAAAAACAACCAACCAGGTGGCGTTGTAAATATTGAAGGGATTCCCCCAACGACTGATACACAACACGGAGGTAACTTTGACAATGACAACTCCGGAGTATTACAATATGTACGTGTTGAATTCGCTGGTATTCCATTAGAGCCAAACAAAGAAATCAACGGAATCACGTTTGGATCTGTTGGTTCAGGAACAACAGTTAACCACTGTCAAGTATCATTTTGTGGGGATGACTCATACGAATGGTTCGGTGGAACAGTTAATTGTAAAAATTTAATTGCTTACAGAGGATTAGATGATGATTTCGATACAGACTTCGGATACCGAGGTAAAATTCAATTCGGTTTAGCAATTCGTGATAAAGATCTATCAGATGCTGCTGGAGATTCTAACTGCTTTGAAACTGACAACGACGCGGCAGGATCAACTGCGCAACCTAAAACTCGACCAATCTTCTCAAACATGACGATTGTTGGACCTAAAGGAAACGGTAGCATTAGTTTACCTGTAGGTGAGAAATTTGAAAAAGCATTCCGTATGAGAAGAAATACAGCTACTTCTTGTTTCAACTCTTTAGTAGTTGGTTGGGAAAAAGGATTATCTATTGAAGGTACTGCAGTAGTTGCTAATGTTAACGGAGATTCTTTAGT
>CANHSL010000063.1 GCA_947463385.1 Flavobacteriales bacterium | reverse complement strand
GTTTGTAAGCCAGATGCATCATGTTCGGATACAAAAATTCCCGGTGTTTTACGGAAGACTTGACGGTAATTATTCGTTGATAAATCCATTTCACGACCATTTAATAGAATTACCTCCATCTTTTTTCCCGCCACGATTCGCATTCCGTATATAGAATCTGGAATAATTTTGTTAAGTGGATAGGTTCTCACCAATACATCAGCTGTTATTTTGTTGTTCTCTTGACCAAAGGTTGTATGAATTGCCGTAAGAATTAGAAATAATGAACGTACGATTAAACGCATGATTTTTTTTCTGCAAAGTAACTGCCTAGTCATACCAAATTCAATACCTCGAAAATGGTATTTTAGAATCATTCTAAATAAATACCACAAAAGTGGTACAGTCGTGGTAAATTTTTTAAATCCTAACGAGGGATATTTTTATCTTTGTGTCATGCGTCTAGTTAAGGAAATTCCGCACAGTCATTATTTGGTTCAAGTTCATGAATACAATGGGAAGTATCTATTAAAGATTACTTTGGATAACTATGAACAAGTATTCAAAATTCCGGCAAGTGAATTAGAAAACTTAGATGAATTAACCACTAAATTAACCCATGAATTTTGGTCTTCTTGCTTGCAGCGATTCCTTTTGATGCGATCAGATTATGAGAAATTCATCAAATAAACTTTTAGTTATGAAATTATTTTTTGCAAGCTGTTTAGGATTTCTGTTGCTTTCTTGTACCGATGCTAAAAAAAAGGATGCCGAAGTAGATAAAAACCCTACAGTAATTACGCGGTATGATAAAAGTTTGGTTATTGCTTATTATCATCAGGATAGCTTAAAAGAGGGATTTGATTACTATAAAAAGGAAGATCAAGTAATCACTAGAAAACAAAAAATGTTTGAAGCAGAAATGAAGCGTCGTGGCAAGGAGCTGGAGGATTATGTGCGCCGAAATGATGAAAAAGCACGAAATGGCTTGTTGTCTCAAAATGAAATTATGCAGATTCAGCAAAAGGCACAAAGTATGGAGCAAGAACTAATGCAATATCAGCAAACCCAAGCTGCAAAAATTGAAGAGGAATCCGTCAAGAAATTAGAAGCCATTACGAAGAAAATTGAAACCCTCGGAAAAATGTACAGCGAGAAGAACAACATTGATATCCTATTAATACATGGCGCTGGTGGGCAATTGAATTTCATAAACGAGAAAATGAACGTAACCTCTGATTTTATTCGGTTTTTGAATGAGAACCAAGCAAACATCGAAAAAGATTTGAAATAACATGCTGATTGCCGAACAAAAGCGAAAAGAGAACATCATAGAGTACGTACTTTATATGTATCAAATTGAGGATATCGTACGCAGTTTGAATTGCGATTTTGAGCGAATTAAAACCTCACTAATCCCTTCCGTATTGCCCAATCCATCGTTTCAACTGCAATATGAGCGTTGGTATGAGGACATCTGCAACGAACTAAAACGATCGGGTAAAACGCAAAAAGGACATCTCTATGAATTGGAAGAGGTATTTGCAGAATTAACACTCTTACATCGAACCTTACTTGAAATTATGATCGATGAGAAGTATAAGGTCTTGGTTGAAAACGCGCTTCCTTCCATTGAGGAATTTGCTAGTAAATCTACCCTAATGAATGCCCATCCCATCGAGGTATGTCTTCATGCGATGAATATGAAGTTGCAATTGAAGTTAAGAAAACAAGAAATTACGGCAGAAACCGATGCGGCCATGGATTCCATGCGCATTTTATTGGCCTATATCGGTAGAGAATACGCTAAAATGAAAACGGGGCAATGGGGTATTAATTTGAATTAATTTCAACCTTATATTTCATTAATTCCTTCAGTCCATTTTTCTTCATGGTATACATGACAACTCAATCCATTGGTGATAATTACCTTTTTGGCTTGAAACACGTTTTGATATGCACTGATTTGTACCATGACCTCTGGCGTACATGGTACGTTTGTGCGCTTGCATTCAACTAACAAACTTGGATTACCATCTGCATCAAAGGTTGCGATATCCCATCGCTTTAATCGTTGGTTGTAGGTTAAAGCTTTTTCAACGGAGATATTACCTGAGGGTATTTTTTTTACGTGAATTAAATACCCAATGACATGTTGCCGGACCCATTCTTCCGGAGTAAGAATTAGCCATTTCTTACGAATAAGACATTGCACTTTGTAGTGTTCATTCTCCCGCCGCAATGACAATGGAGTAGGGGGAAACGAGAGGGGTGTCATCACAGACGTGGAAGCAGTAAATCGATGGGTTGGTAATTCAGGTCGAATACATGCCCAAGTACTTCATTGGTTAATACGCCTTTATACATATACACGCCATCTTTAAAACCAGGCTTGAAGCGAATGATATCTTCTATACTTCCTTTTTCTCCAATGTCTAATAATAGTGGTGAGAATATATTGGAAAGGGCAAACGAGGCGGTCCGAGAAACACGGGATGCGATGTTTGGAACACAATAATGGACTACGCCATGTTGAATAAAGGTAGGCGCATTGTGGTTGGTTACTCGGGACGTTTCAAAGCATCCGCCTTGGTCGATACTAACATCAACTACTACAGATCCTTCTTTCATTTGTTCGATCATTTCTTCTGAGACCACACACGGGGTACGTCCCATTGGCGCTCTGAGTGCTCCGATCGCCACATCCGCTCTGCGAATGGCTTTGGCTAATACCTTCGGTTGAATAATCGACGTAAATACCCGATTCCCAACGGCGATTTGAAGTCGGCGTAAACGTGCTACGGAATTATCAAATACCTTAACCGAGGCTCCAAGTCCAAGAGCAGCTCGGGTTGCAAATTCACCCACCGTGCCCGCGCCGATAATAACTACTTCGGTAGGTTGAACACCTGCAACACCTCCCAACATCATACCTTTTCCTTGAGTAAATGATGAAAGTAATTCTCCTGCTACTAGAATCGCGGTATTTCCTGCAATTTCACCCATGGTGCGCACAACGGAGAATACACCTTCTTCATCTCGAATGTAATCCCATGCAATACAGGTGGTTTTCTTATGCATGAGTTTTTGCAAAATTTCTTTGGGTTGTGTTGAAATTTGAAGCGCTGAAATAAAGGTTTGATTCCCCGGCATCAATTCAATTTCTTCCTCGGACGGCGGAGCCACTTTGAAAATGATATCACACGAATAAACTGCTTTTTTATCGTACGAAATTTCAGCTCCCGCCTCACTGTATTCTGTATCAGTAAAATTTGTGCCATTCCCAGCCCCAGTTTCAATCATCACGCGGTGACCGTTAGCAACGAGTAGTGAAACAGCTTCTGGAACTAAGGCTACCCGGCGTTCTTGAAACGACGTTTCTTTCGGAATACCAATAAAAAGTTGACCTTTTTTTCGTTTGATTTCCAGCATTTCTTCCTGCGGCATGAATGCCCCTTGGTGTAAAAGTGATTTGAGTAATTCAGGATCCGTGATCATGGGGTATAGAATAAGTTCTGGTTAAGGAAGCATTCGTAGTTATGGTTAGTGTAATTCTACGCTCAGGTAGAAAATTAATGATTTTTTCGGCCCATTCTACAAAAAAGAACGCATTTTCCTCAAATAATTCATCCAAGCCCAATTCATAGGCTTCTTCAATGGAGTTGATTCGAAAGGCATCGATGTGGTAAATTTTAGAGCCGTTTTCGAGCAGGTATTCATTAATTAGGCTATAGGTTGGAGAGCCTTCGGGATCTTGCACGCCCATCGTTTTCAAGAGTTCAATCACTAAGGTTGTTTTTCCAGCACCCATTTCGCCATGTAAATCCAGCACCTTCGTTTCCTTCAGCATCTCGTGCAGCCGCTCTACGAGGATAGGCAGGGTTTCTAGCGAATATTCGTTACGCCCCTTTTCCATATGGCGGATCATAAGTTTGTGCTGAATGACCATCCCAAGTATAATACTGTGGAATTTCAGAATCGATTTTCATAAAGGTTTGATAGTGAAGCCATTCTCCTAAATTAAAATAGGTACCCTGCTCAATCGGTAAGGCATAGGGGAGGTGGCGGTGACCAAAAATGTAATAATCGTGCTGGTCTTTTTGTTGCATCGTTTGTGCAAATTGGTACAACCATTCATGTTCAAAACCCAAAAATTGATGTTCGTGTTCAGATCCTTCTCTACTTTTTCCAGAAAAAAAATGGGCTAATCCAATTCCGAAATTTGGATGAATCCGAGCAAATGCCCATTGGCAAACCTTACTTCGTAAGAATGATTTAATGAGCTTATATCCACGATCTCCCGGACCTAATCCATCGCCATGACCTAGGTAAATTCGTTTACCATAAAGGGTTAATCCGATAGGGTTTTCATAAATCTTCATTCCAAATTCTTCGGTAAAGTAGTGCTTTACCCACATGTCGTGGTTCCCGTGAAAAAAATGAAGATGGATACCACGGTCGGCTAATTCCGCGAGCTTACCAAAAAATCTGGAGAATCCTTTGGGGATTACTGCGGCGTATTCAAACCAAAAATCAAACACATCCCCCACTAAATAAATGTCCGTAGCATCGATTGCCGCATAATCTAACCACCGAACAATAGCGAGTTCTCGTTCCTTAGATTGCTCCTTCGTTGGAGCGCCTAAGTGAAAATCTGATGCGAAATAACAGACTTGCATGGCTTAGTGACCAAATATTTCAGCTAATTTGTTTTCTAAGGCTGGTCCTCTAAGGTTAGTTTGAAGGATATTTCCTTCTTTATCTATTAATACCGTAAACGGAATGCTTGATACGTTATATTTCTTGGATACCTTACTATTCCACCCACCTAGATCACTAACGTGATTTGGCCAAATTAATCCATCGGCTTGAATTGCGCCAAGCCATTTTTGTTTGTCCGTATCTAAACTCACACTTACAATGGTAAATCCGTCGTCTTTGTACTTAGTATAGGTCTTTACCACATTCGGATTTTCTTTTCTACACGGACCACACCAAGAAGCCCAAAAGTCGATTAAAACGTACGATCCTTTTAAGTCAGAAAGTTTAAGGTTTGTCTTGCGGTCTGTAAGTAGCTCTTCAAAATCTGGAGCTGGTTTACCTGGAGCAAACATAGCGGCACTTTCAGCCTGTTTTTTTTCTTCCTCTTTTTGTTTCGCTATGTTGTTTGCATAAGAAACGTATTCACGTACGGTAGGACTTTGCCCGAATCCAGTAACAACTTGGTTGAGGATAGAAATCCATGCATCAAATTCATTAGTTACATCTAAGGAAACAAGGGCTACAATTAATGCTGCTGAATTTTCATTGCTAGCTACAAATTGTTGACGGTCAGTCATATACGATATGTATTCACGAGTCATGTAATCGTTGAGTTTACGTCGGCTCGCAGTATCTGCAGCGGGGATTGCATTTATTGCTTTGTATGCCGAGTCTTTTTTCATGTTCCAACGCTCCATGCGCACCGCAAATTGATTCATGGCCTGAGACTCATCCGAACCCACAAAATTGCAAATGTCTTTTATGTTCTTTTTGTCGCCATATATTTTAATGTTACTGCTATCTCTGAGGATTATATTGACATGAAATTCTCCAATCCGAACGACATAATAATCTGGCGCTGGAACCGTAGTTTTTAGGGTAAATTTCCCCTGTTTATCTGCCTTGGTACCTTGATAGTTAATATATCCTTTCCCGGTAAATTTTGCGATGTAGATTGAGTCAGAGGGTGCATTTAAGATTTGACCACCAACAATGACGGAAGTTTGGCTGTAAGACAGCGATACAAGCAGTACTGCATAAATACTCAGCAAGAAATGTTTCATGGATTTGTTGTGTAAAAGGATGCTATTTTCTGAAATAAGGCTTCTCCTCGAAGTCCTTTGGCAATAATTTTTCCGTCTGGATTTACGAGTACAGTATATGGAATGCCATCGAAACCGTAAAGTTGAGGCATACCGCTGGACCAACCCCGTAAATCGCTTACATGCGTTTTCCAAAGTAACCCGTCTCGTTGTATCGCTTCTTTCCATTTTGCAGGATCGTCATCTAAAGATACAGAAAGAATGGTAAAGTTTTTATTTTTATAGGTATTGTAAAGTTTCACCATATTCGGACTTTCTTGGCGACACGGTCCGCACCACGATGCCCAGAAATCGATTAATACTAAATTCCCTCGGAAGTCTGAAAGTTTCACTGCTTTTCCATTTACATCCAACAAGGCGAAATTTGGCGCTGTAAGTTCGCCGTTTTCAATTTGTGCAAACTGTAAATATCCCGCTTCAAGTTGGCTGTATTGAGCCTCTAATGCGGAGGATGCAGGACATACGCCGTAAGTGCTAGTAAACGAATCGCTCACCTTTTTAAAACTTTTCAAATTGGTTTCATCCCATCCATCAAATCCCGTCATAGGAAAAAGTTCCATGGATAAAATAATGTTGTATGGATTAGCGGGGTTTTTATCGATTTCTTTTTTGGCGAAACTCACCAAAGGTGCTTTAAAGTTTATGATATTTTTAGCGTATTCTTGCTCCGTTAATTGACCCTGACTAGCCATTAGTTTCATTTGTTCTGCACGAAAAATAGCTTGTTTGGCCATGTACTTATTCATGGTTTTTGTCCATGGAGCTCCTGATACATTCGGTTTAACTGTAAACTCGTTTAAGGACGTGTTAAGTTTTAATTTATCGTTGGGAAGTGGGGTAATGGGTATGGCATTTTCTTTATTGTCTCCGAGTCGTAATTGATAGAATCCTAGCCCCGCAATATTTCCTTCCAATTCAATTTCCCCTTGGTCATCTACTTTTCCAGAAAACAAGGAGATCATTCCGTCCTCGCTGGGCGCTTCTACAAAAACCATCATCCCTTCAGCGCCTTTTATCGTCCCGCTAATCCAAAGATTAATTGGGTTCCCTTGCTCGTCGCTTGTATTCTTGCAAGCTGCAAGTGTTACTAGCGTAAGCAGTAATAAGATTACGTGAGGCATTTTCATTGTTCGAGCGCGTTACGTAAGACCTGATTAGCAGTTTTTGGATCTACCTTTCCACCTGAGGCTTTCATAAATTGTCCCATAAAGAAACCGATCAATTGCTTTTCCCCGTTTTTGTAACGGGCCACTTCTGCTGGATTCGCATCAATTACCTTTTTAATGGCTTCTTCAACGGCATTATTATCCGTGGTTTGAATCAAATCTAGGCTTTCCGCAATGGCTAACGCTGATTCCGAAGAAGTAAGCATAGCAGGAAAAATACGTTGTGCGGCAATGGTATTAGATACTTTTCCTTCATTGATGAGATTTATAAGTCCCGCTAAGCGCAGGGCATCAATTGGAAACGCTTCAATTTCTATCCCTTGTTCGTTGAGATATGATTTAACCTCACCCATAATCCAGTTTGCAGCGGCTTTATACTGGGTTGTATGTAAGATCACTTGCTCAAAATAAAGTGCGATTACTTTTGAATCCGTTAGGTTGTATGCATCGTATTCGCTGAGGTTTAAGGTCTGTGTGTATTTCTCAAACAGCGCACGAGGTAGGGGAGGCATGCTCGCCTGTACCTTATCAATATCTGCTTGATGAATATGAAGTGGCGGAAGGTCGGGCTCAGGGAAATATCGATAGTCATTCGCTGCTTCCTTGGTTCGGAGTGAAACCGTAATTCCTTTTAACGCATCAAATGCTCGGGTTTCTTGTGAAAGGGTACCTCCGTTCTCCAAGGTCTCGATTTGACGGCTAATTTCAAATTCAATGGCGCGTTGCACATTACGAATGGAATTCATGTTTTTCACTTCAACTTTTGTTCCGTATACGGTGGCGTCTTTCAGCATAACTGAAATGTTGGCGTCGCAGCGCAGCGAGCCTTCTTCCATATTCCCATCACAAATGTCTAAATACCGAACTAGCTTTCGTACTTCCGTGACGTAATTGTAGGCTTCTTGTGAACTTTCAATATCCGGTTCGGTAACGATTTCAAGCAATGGAACACCTGCACGATTTAAATCGACTAAGGTATCATACACATCGATATCATGAATGCTTTTTCCAGCATCTTCTTCCATGTGGATGCGCGTTAAACGAACTGGCTTTTCATTTCCATGCTCATCGCGAATGATAATTTGACCTCCGGTGCAGATTGGCGTTTTATCTTGGGTAATCTGATAACCTTTTGGTAAATCGGGATAGAAATAATTTTTACGTGCAAAATGTTGATGCTCAGTGATGTGACAAGAACATGCTAATCCTAACCGAATGGCATATTCAATGGTCTTTTCATTCATCACAGGTAAGGTACCTGGATGACCAAGCGTAATGGGGCTTACTAAGGTATTTGGTGCGTCTCCATAGCGATTCGCATCCGAAGAATAGGCTTTAGAAGCGGTTAGCATTTGCGCATGGACTTCTAATCCAATGACTACCTTATATTTTGCACGAACTGTTTCGTCTATCATTTTATATTCGAGCAATGAGTTCTTTCATAATTTGCGTCATCTTAGGTTCTTGGCGACTTGCTACTTCAACTACATCTTGGTGGGTAACATTTTGAATTTTACCTGGAACACCAAGATCGGTAATAATTGAAATGGCGAAACAAGGGATTTGCATGTGACGGGCAACAATGACTTCGGGAACCGTTGACATGCCAACGGCATCGGCACCGATGGCTCTAACATAGCCATATTCAGCTGGCGTTTCAAGTGTAGGTCCAGTAAGGCCGGCATAACATCCAACGGACACTTTAATGGAATGTTCAGAGGCAATATGCAAGGCAAGATCAATCATCGTTGGATCATACGGAACGCTCATGTCTGGGAATCTTGGTCCTAATTCATCGATGTTTTTACCAATTAATGGATTCCCTGGAAACAAGTTAATGTGATCATTCATGATCATGATTTCTCCCACCTCAAAGTCAGGATTCACACCTCCTGAGGCATTACTTACAAACAAACGTTCAATTCCTAGGAGTTTCATTACACGAACAGGGAAGGTAACTTCTTGTAAACTATAGCCTTCGTAATAGTGAAAACGTCCTTGCATCGCAATGACATGTTTTCCACCAAGTTCTCCAAAAATCAACTTTCCTGAATGCCCTTCAACGGTAGAAACCGGGAAATTTGGGATTTCCTCATAAGGAATCACATCAATCGCATTGATTTCTTTTACTAGGCCTCCTAATCCGGTACCTAGAATAATACCAATGGTTGGTTTTACCTTTGTTCTTGATTCTAGATAGGCAACGGTTTCTTTAATTTTTTCTAACATATGCTTGTATTGAGGTTAAAAATTCAGATTCATGTTCAATGGATAATTCAATGGGCTGTATAAACCAAGGATAAGTTGACAATTCTGGATACAATTCCGTGGAGTTAAGCCGCATGAAGTCTTTTTCTGTGGTTATGATGATTGTTTTTGTTGCCTCAAAGGTATCAAATTTCTTATGAATTTTCTTGATTTCTTCCGGTGTAAATTCATGATGATCGGAAAAATGAATATGACTAACCGCAAAGGTTTTTTCGAGGTGATTTTTCAAGGGGAGTGGGTTAGCAATTCCTGTAACCAAGAGTACATGAGTTGCTTTCGGAAGTTGAATTCCATTCACGGATTGCAGGGGCGCATAGGTGATTCTGCTAAAAAATGCGCTAAGACCATACGTTGCCGCTTTATCGATATAACGCTTTTTGGTATCTGCACTAAGTTCACTTGGACATTTCGTAAATAACACAAGGTTTGCACGGCTAGCGCCTATCCTAGGTTCTCTTAAGTTTCCTATGGGCAAGATGAAATCATTAAAAAATGGGGCATTAAAATCACTCACCAAGATGCTAAACCCTGCACGCACCCTTCGGTGTTGAAAGGCATCGTCTAGCAATAAAACATGCGTTGAATCTCGATTTAGGTGACGAATGGCTTCCATTCTGTTTTCTGAAACATGGATTTCATCTTCCGGTCTCTTTTGTTTGAAATACATTAAGGGTTCATCACCCACATCCGCTGCATGATGCGACGCTGTAAGTTGAATGTGACCTTTTGTTTTTCTTCCGTATCCTCTGGAAAGCACTTGAATGGTATGTGTCGGCTGAAGCGCCTTCATCAAATGCAAGGTGAGTGGGCTTTTTCCTGAGCCTCCTACATTTAAATTGCCTATACAAATGGAATTTCCTTCGATTTCATGGCTTGTAAAGATTCCTGCATCATAGCATACATTACGAATGCGTGTGATGACCCAATATAGTAGGCCGAAAGGAAAAAATATCCATCGCCATGCACTCATGTCTTACCCTGCGCCGTAATTAGAAAAATCTTGATCGTCGGCATAGTAATAGATTCGAACCAAACAAGTGTCGTTCAGGTAATCAATTTTACCAATCTCAAAACGGTTGATAAGTAATCCAGTTTTTGCCTCTAAGTCTTTTTTCATTTCCTCATGTTTCTCTGGGTGCACAAGATCTACGCGATCGTAATTTACGATTTTACGGGTTTCATGTTTAACAAGCCAAAGATACTCCATGATGTACAAGAGTACAATTACCGTTATGTTAATAACACCCAACTCGAATAAATTAATTTGGTAGATGCTTTTGTCAACTTCTGTTGCTAACATAGAGTTTACTACACTTAAACCAATTACAAGAAAAAGATAAGTCATTTCCTTGATTTCTATAGCATCTGTTCGGTAGCGGATGATCCCGAAAATAGCAAATAACCCAAGTCCCATTCCCGTGTCAATGTCTAGTTTTTTTAGACCAAAACACAGGAAAAATGTTATGATTCCGATTAGAAAATAGGTGAATAGGTAATCTTTTCGTTTCGCTTTTGGATAATATAGTAAGCGAATAATGATATATAGTACTAATAAATTAATAGCTAAACGGATTCCCAAGCCATCCAATTCTTGATAATCCCAAGAAAAGGTTGAAATATTCGTTTGGGTTTTCGCTAGGAGAGGGGTAATAAAGTTAAGCAGCATGACTATTTATTTTTTCGAGGTACATTAATTTTCGTTTGAATCGGTTATACTTTAATTTTTCGTTGCCAATTAATTCGATCGCGCCAAGACAATATTTACTTAAACGATATGGCCGTAAATGTAAGGATTTCATTAATTGATAAAATGGAGATCTTCGATTAAGCTTTTGCTGCTTTAACTCCGCAATAACCAATTCTGATAATTCAACAGATTTTAATTCATTATTGAAAATTAGGTTAAAGTCAAGGGTAAGTCGTTCATTTTCTAGCTTATTCACCAGGGTGATTCGCTTGAATTTATTGGTTAACACAGGGATTAATTCATAGGGTTTGTGCGAATTTTTCATTACAAATTCACGTTCTTCAGGGCTTAGTGTTTTGTGAAACCCATCTGTTGGTATACGATGTTTATCCGTTCTACCTTTGATTTTATGCTTGATTTCAAAATAGAATAGCTTGGATTCTACATAGTTTCGTATCCTGAATTTATAACGATTCATTCTGCGGTTGTGATGATCGTTAAACAGGCTGAAATCGGCATCGTCAAAATACAAGCTTTCATACGTAAGGGCTCGTTTCCCCTCAATTTCTAAAGAGAAATAATTCGCTTTTAACAGAGGGAGAATTTGAATTAGCGTATTTTTGTCAAAAGCAAATTTGGTGTCAATTCGATTCATCAGCTTTACCCGATCCATTTCTTTCAATGAAATGGGATCAAACGATTGAAGCTGCTCAATGATTTCTCGTTCTGACATGAGAACCAAAGGTACGTTTATTTTCGTGTTTTGTTCCAAATCACTGCTTTTGCGTTAACGATTGATAAATGTTATGTTAATTTGATGTCATGCAGAAGAAAATCTTACTCTTAGGTTCGGGTGAATTGGGAAAAGAATTTGTAATTTCTTGTCAACGTTACGGGCAATATGTCATTGCGGTTGATAGCTACCCAGGCGCCCCTGCGATGCAAGTAGCGCATGAATTTGAAGTGATTGATATGCTCGATGGTACAGCCTTGGATACTTTGGTTGCAAAGCATGCGCCGGATTTGATCGTTCCAGAAATAGAAGCCATTCGTACCGAACGATTCTATGCCTATGAAGCCCAAGGGATTCAAGTCGTGCCCAGTGCAAAAGCTGCGAATTTTACTATGAATCGAAAGGCTATTCGGGATTTGGCTGCCATAGAATTGGGGGTGCGAACCGCCAAATATCGCTATGCAACGACCTTAGCTGAGTTTAAAGAAGGGGTTTCCTTTTGTGGCTTGCCTTGTGTTGTTAAACCCTTAATGTCAAGTTCTGGTAAAGGCCAATCTGTAGTGCGAACCCCTGAAGATATTGAACGTGCGTGGAATTATGCGCTTGAAGGATCCCGCGGGGATTTGAAGGAAGTAATTGTAGAGGAATTCATTGCGTTCGATTATGAAATCACGCTACTTACGGTAACTCAAAAAGAGGGTCCAACCTTGTTTTGTCCACCCATCGGTCACCGCCAAGAACGCGGAGATTATCAAGAAAGTTGGCAACCTATGCCCATGAATCCGGCCCATTTAGAGGAAGCTAAACAAATGGCAGCACAAGTAACTAAGGCCTTGGGAGGTGCAGGCTTGTGGGGCGTTGAATTTTTCATTACACCTTCCGGAGCGTATTTTTCGGAATTATCGCCAAGACCTCATGATACCGGGATGGTAACCTTAGGGAATACACAGAATTTTTCAGAGTTTGAATTGCATGCCCGCGCTGTATTGGGGTGGCCAATTCCTGAAATTGTATTGCAACGCAACGGTGCCAGTGCCGTGGTATTGGCTGAACAATCCATTGAACGCGCCCCTGAATTTAAAGGGGTAGAAGTTGCCGCTGCCATGGCAGGAACTGATCTGCGAATTTTCGGAAAACCCACCGCGCGTCCATACCGAAGAATGGGAGTAAGCCTTTCATTTGGACCAGAATCCGTTGAATTTCATGTAGAACGCGCCAAAATGATGGCCTCAAAAATTGCTGTAGTATGATTCGTATTTTTCTATTTACATGGTTAGTAGTTGCCTTAAACTCCGCTACGTTTGGGGCAAAAATTTCCTATACCCTCAAAATGCCGCGACCTCAAAACCACTATTTTCAAGTGGAAATGCAGGTGGAGCAAGTAAAGCAAAAAACAGCGACCGTTAAACTGCCTGTTTGGGCACCGGGTTCTTATTTGGTACGTGAGTTTTCAAGGCACTTAAACCAAGTTAAAGCCTATTCACTTCAGGGCGCGGCCTTGCCCCTAATCAAAAAAACAAAGAATACATGGGAAATTGATTTGAAAGGACAAACAGCGTTCGTATTGAAGTATGAAGTATATGCGTTTGAGCTCAGTGTTCGCACCTCTTTTTTGGATGAAACGCACGGATTTGTGAGTGGACCGAGCATGTTTATGTATTTAGACGGTCACAAGGAAACCGGAGGTGAATTGTTAGTTCAGCCGCACGCATCCTTTAAGCGAATCTCTACCGGATTAACTCAGAAATCTGAAGTTAAACAAGGGAATAATCAAACCTTTACGTTTGAAAACTATGATCAATTGGTAGATTGTCCGATTGAAATCGGAAATCAATATGAATTTGATTTTGAAGCGGCAGGAGTGAAACATACGGTTGCAATGTATGGTGAAGGGAATTTCGATCCGGAACGCTTAAAAGAGGACATGGCTAAGATTGTTGAGGAAGAAACTAAGGTAGTTGGTGTGAATCCAAACACGCGCTATGTATTTATTGTGCATAACGTAGTTGGAGGCGATGGCGGCTTGGAACATTGCAATAGTACCGTTTTGAGTGTTGATCGATGGACCTACGACGGAGGTAATTACATCAATTTTTTAAACCTGGTGGCTCACGAGTATTTTCATTTGTGGAATGTAAAGCGCATTCGTCCCATCGAACTTGGACCTTTTAATTATGACCAAGAAGTGTATACTAATTACCTCTGGGTCATGGAAGGGTTTACGTCGTATTACGATGAATTGATTTTACGCCGCTGCGGATTTTATTCTCAAGAGGAAATGTTGAAGAAAATTCAAATAGCGGTAAATTATGTAGAATCAAGCGTTGGTGCAAGAGTTCAACCTGTGGCTCATGCCAGTTTTGATGCGTGGATTAAGGCATATCGTCCAAACGAAAATAGCAGCAATACAACAATGACGTATTATTCGCGCGGAATGATCATCGCCTCGGTATTGGATGCAATGATTATTAAACAATCGAACGGCAAGGAATGCCTTGATCATTTAATGAAAGATTTATATGAAACGTATTATGTGGGCAAAAACCGTGGCTTCACAGATACTGAATTTAAAGCATGCTTATCCAAACATACCGGACAGGATATGACAGCGTTTTTTCAAAAGTACATTGATGGAACCGAGGTTATTCCGTATTCCATGTATTTTTTACCGCTTGGGGTGGAAGTAAGCGATGTGGGCGGTGTTAAACCTGTGTTTGGAGCCAATGTTACGGAGGAAGGCGGTAAAGTAATCATCAAAAGCATTCGAGCAAATTCATCCGCGGAAGATGCCGGTTTGAGTGTAAATGATGAGGTCATTGCGTGTATGAACTATCGCGTAGACAAACCGATGCTTGATGCCTTGATGAATGGAGCTGCGGTTGGTGATGAGTTTGAATTGACCATCTCAAGGGATCAATTGATGCGAAAAGTGATGGTGAAAATCACAGGACAAAAAAGATCTACGTTCATATTTACAAACCGACATACCGATGCTTCGTTACCTCTTTATTCTTATTGGTTGCGTTAATTACGCGGCAGCTTTCGGACAATTCACCAATTACCGAATAAGTCCAGCAAACCATAGCCCGGTTGAACCTTCGGTTGCTATAAATCCGTTGAATACCAATGAGGTGGCTGTCGGGGCGGTATTAGATGATTACTATTTTTCCACCGATGGAGGTGTTCATTGGAAAACCGACACCCTAAAAAGTCCATACGGTGTATACGGAGACCCGGTTTTGCAATTTGACGCGAACGGAAGGTTGTATTATTT
>CANHSL010000062.1 GCA_947463385.1 Flavobacteriales bacterium | reverse complement strand
GGTACCAATCGACTTGTAAGCCCAATTGAGGCCGAAACGTATTTAATCAATGAGAATTCAACCATTCCGATTGTTTCATTAACCATCGATAATGATGATTTGTATGGGCCGAATGGAATTTTTGATAATTGGTGGACGGATTGGAAACGACCGTGTGTGATTGAGTACTTTAATCCAGACGGCACAAAACAATTTGAAAGCAAAGCCTCGGTGAAGCCTGATGGTGGCGCTGGAGGTAGTCGATCAAACCCTCAACACAGTGTTACCGTTGAACCCGCTAACTCAACCTTCGGTACGGGAGAGAATGTACATTATCCCCTATTCCCAGAAAAACCCTATGTAAATGACATTCAGGCGATTTACATTCGAAATGGAAGTAATTTCTGGAATCAATACCATCAACGGGATGCGACCTTCATGCGTGTCATGCGGAAATCACATGCGAATTCTCAAGCGTATCGTCCAGCTAATGTATTTTTAAATGGTCAATTCTTCGGAGTTTATGAACTGCGAGAAAAAGCCAATGAGACTTATTTCAATGAAAATTATGGTAATCACGTAGATAGCCTCGACCTCCTTTCTGTAAGTTATTGGTATGGAATGGTATTACGCACCGTAAAAGGATCCGACAGTTCGTTCTTTAATATGGTCAATTTTATCACTACAGCAGATAAAGCTAATCCTGCCTACTTAAGTCAGTGCGACAAACGATTAGACTTGAAAAACTATACGGACTACATTGCCGCTGAATTGTGGTATGCAAATACCGATTGGATTTATAACAACGTGAAAATTGCACGAACACGTACAACAGACAATAAATGGCGTTTTTTCTTGCAAGATGTGGAATGGGGTCTTGGGGGTTGGACTGATTATAATGCCAACATGTTTGATTGGTTTCAATATGCTCACCAACCAAACACATATTATGACATTCACAGTAATTTAATGCAGGACAGCACCTATCGAAATTATTTTATTAATCGATATGCGGATTTAATGAACACGCTCCTTCATCAAAATACATACACCCCGATTATTAATCAAATGTATGAAGAGCTACTACCCGAAATGCCGCGTCATTTTGCGCTTTGGACAGGGGATGTACCTGGAGGAATGAATACATATACCTATAATAGAGATGTTATTTTAGGTCAATTTAATAACAGGAACACCGCGGTACGGAACCAAATGTTGAGTTATTACAACTTACCAAATAGTGTCAATGTTACATTGAATACCATTCCTGCAGGCGCGGGCTACATTAAAATCAGTACAATTGTCCCAGATTCTTTACCATGGACCGGTGTTTACTTCAATGGGAATCCCGTTAAAATTACAGCGGTCGCAAATCCTGGATATACCTTTGATCATTGGGAGAACAACATTAATCTTCCTTCCAATTTAGTAAATCAAGAATCTGTTGCGGTTAATATTGCAACCGATGACTATTTCAATGCAGTTTTTTCAGGTTCTCCAACGAATTCCAATCTAACCATTTCAGAAATAAATTATCGTCCGGATGCAAGCTTGGATGGTGGAAACTGGATTGAGTTGCATAATTTCGGTAATTCAGAACTCAACCTCACCGGATGGTCCTTGAAAAGTGATGACTTCTACAATGCTTACTCCTTCAGCGACGGGGTTAAAATTCCAGCAGGTGGTTATTTGGTTGTAGCACAGGACACGCAATTATTCCATTCTGTATATCCAACGGTGTCTAATGTAGTTGGCAACCTTCGATTTGGATTCGAAAACAGTATGGATTCCATTTATATTTTTCGTCCAAACAACGACACCTTACTTGCTATGCAATATACAAACGACGCTCCGTTTCCGCGTTGCGCCAATGGATTTGGTAGGACCTTGGAAAATAAATACACAACATCGATTAGTCTGGATTCGTTATCCTGGTTCTGTGGTTGTATTGCAGGATCACCAGGTGAAGCGTATTTCCCGTGTGATGAACCCGTAATTTTCAGTGAGTTCAACCTAGGAAAGTCAACAATTACTTACAATGCAGAAGATTGGATAGAGCTAAAAAATAACACGAATAACCCTATAAATTTTTCGGGTTACACACTGAAAGATGAAAAACAAGACCATATTTTCCAACTCACAGGACTTCAGTTAAATCCCGGTGAATATGCCTTAATTGTTAAGGATTCTGTCTTTTTTGCTGAACGTCACCCGTATTTTGATGGTAAAGCACTCTTTCAACTTCCTTATGGAATCTCACGAAATGATGCCTTGCGTTTATATGATATCAACGGGACCCTCCTTCAAAGCGTAGTGTTTGATACCACGATTGCATGGCCGCAAGCTCCGTTTAATAGTGATTTCACATTTGAATACTTAGAGGCGAATGCGAACCAAGCGCTTGCATCAAATTGGTTTCAAGGATGTGAAGGCGGTTCACCCGGTCGGGCATTCAGTCCCTGTCCAGTGCTTCCAGATGGCGAATTCGCATGGTTATATCCAAATCCATCAAGTGGAGAAATAACGATAGCCATAGATAACACGATCACTGGTAATTCAGGGACAACAATAGCCATATATGACTTAAGCGGTAAACTTGTTTACAATCAAGAATATCCAGTGGTTGTTGATACTGTTGAACCCATCAAGATGGACCTAGGATTCCTAAGCGCTAGCATGTATTTGATACGTGTTACTAAGGCTTCGCAATCAGTAACGCTAAGATTGATAAAGGATTAAGCCTGAGAAGCGCGATTCAACAAGGTAATCATAGCAGCAGTAACAATAAACAATTGCGTTGCTGTTTCATCATCCATTGAGGTACCATCTTCATCGTCTGTAGACACTTCCATGGCCATAAATCGAGTCAACTCGGGTTGGTCACAAAAGTCCTCCAACATCTGTTCTGACTCTTCATCATCTTGCTCAAAGTATGCGTCAAGCATGGTAGAAAATTCCGGTTGAAATGCTTCGATCATTTCTTCAGTAATCTCAACAGGCGTTAATCCCGCTTGATTAAACGACTCGATAATTACCCAAAAATAGTAAAGTAAATATCCTTCTAAGTCTTCGTTTTCGTATTCTGAAGGAGCTGCCAAGACATAGTCTAAAAGCACAGGTTGTTTCTCTGAAAATGCGGTAATCCCATCTTCCAATTGTTCGTCTGTAGCGTCGTCAACCCAGTCAAGCGCTGTTTCAATGTGTTTAATTTCAATATGTTTCATCGGGTCAAAGGTAGGCTTTCTTGAGAATAAAATGAAAATGTAACTTTGGATACACAAGAAATTATCCCTTCGACTTACCTTTGCAACACAATGAAAACAAAACTGTATTATTTAGGAATGACACTAGCGGGAATGCTTGTTGGTTATCTGTACTATCGATTTTACGGGTGTTCTAACGGATGTATGATAACAGGTAACCCTTGGCGATCAACCGTGTATTTTGGGTTTATATTTTTCTTGGGTAGTAGTTTAATTAAAGATTTAATAACAAAAAAGTCATGAGTGAATTTAACGGAACAATCGTGGATGTAAGAACACGAGAAGAATTTAGTGGTGGTCATGTGGCCCATTCAGTAAACATTCCATTGCAAGAAATAATGGACCATGTAGAAGAAATTAAACAAATGAAAACACCAATTATTTTTTGTTGTGCATCTGGTGGAAGAAGTGGACAAGCTACACATTACTTCAAATCTTTGGGAGTGGATTGTGAAAACGGCGGTGGATGGATGGAAGTTAATCACCAACTTAATAACTAAACCATGGGATTATTTAGTAGTATTTTTGGTAAAAGTGCAGATTTTGCACAACTGGTTAAGGACGGTGCTGTAATTCTTGACGTGCGCACGCCAGGTGAATATGCGGGTGGTCACATTGAGGGATCTAAAAATATTCCGCTTCAGAGTATACAACAGAACTTAAGCAAAATACCAAAAGATAAGGTGATTATTACGTGTTGTGCTTCAGGCATGCGCAGCGGGTCAGCCAAGTCCATACTTCTTTCCAGTGGCTTTAAAGAAGTTCACAACGGTGGTGGATGGATGAGTTTGAAAGGTAAGATATAAACGTAGACATTTAGATATTTAAGAGGGGCTCAATCCCCTCTTTTTTTTTAATTATTATTGAACTTTACTACCTTTGCGTATCCTTTAATTTAACATAGCATGCAACTGTGGAATAAATACAACAAGGAGGAATTGGAAAAACAACTTCGCGCCAAAGGACATACCTATGTTACGGTATCGTTCTATACCTACGCAAAAATCCAAGATCCTCATTCCTTTAGAAATGAACTCTATGCCATGTGGGATTCGCTTGATGTGATTGGTAGAACCTATGTGGCCCATGAGGGAATCAATGCCCAAATAGCCGTTCCAACCAATAATTTCGAAGGATTTAAAGAGAAATTATACAGCATAGACTTTTTACATGGCGTTCGCTTAAACACAGCCGTTGAAGAACAAGGAGCCGAATTTCCTTTTCTCAAACTAAAAATTAAAGTGCGAGATAAAATCCTTGCTGATGGCTTGAATGATGAAACCTTTGATGTCACCAACAAAGGCCAGCACCTTACCGCAGAAGAATTCAACAAATTGACCACAGAATCCGAGTGCTTACTAGTGGATTTCCGAAATCATTACGAACACGAAGTAGGTCACTTCAAAGATGCTATTCTTCCCGATGTAGACACCTTCCGCGACTCATTACCGGTGATTGAAGAAGAAATTCTCAAAGGAAATGAAGACAAAAAAGTGATCATGTACTGCACAGGTGGTATTCGCTGCGAAAAAGCTTCTGCATGGTTTAAGCACCGTGGGTTCAGTAATGTGTATCAATTAGACGGTGGAATTATTAAATACGCCAATGAATGCAAAAGTCAAGGGCTAGAAAATAAGTTTTTAGGAAAGAACTTTGTATTTGACGAACGACGAGGTGAAAGAATTTCGGATGATATCATTAGTCAATGCCATCAATGCGGCGCACCCTGCGACACCCACACCAATTGCGCATTTGAAGGATGTCATTTATTATTCATACAATGTGATGAGTGTAAGTCTATCATGGAGAATTGTTGTTCCGATGAATGCAAAACCATCACCCATTTACCGGAAGAGGAACAAAAAGAATTGCGTAAGAAATTAACGCAAAGTAACCTCATTTTTAAAAAAGGGAGATTCGAGCCGAATAAGCTTAAAATAAACAGGTAATTGAGCTATCTTTGATACAAATTCACATTCATGAACTTGCATCTTTTCATTAATTGGTCGTTCGACGCTGAAATCATCCCAGGATACCGTACACCCAACTGGTATGGCTTACTCTTCGTTTCGGGAATGATCCTTGGATATTTCGTGATTCGTAAAATGTTCAAACAAGAAAACATCTCCAATGATTTGCTAGATAAACTGGTGATGTATATGGTACCTGCGACCGTTATTGGTGCTCGGTTAGGACATGTGTTTTTTTACGGTCCGTATTGGGGTCCCGAAGGATATTTTTCTCATCCGGAAGAAATCTTTAAAATCTGGGAAGGTGGGTTAGCCAGTCACGGCGCAGCTGTCGTCATACTCTTGGCTTTGTGGTATTTTTCGAATAAAGTAATTCACCGACCTTATCTCTGGATGCTTGATCGCATTGCAGCCCCTATCGCCATCGCGGGTGCGTTCATTAGACTTGGAAATTTAGTCAACCACGAAATGGTCGGGTACGTAACCGATGTTCCATGGGGTTTTAAATTCTTACACCACGACTGCATGAATGTGATTGATGGACAATACCTCTGTGATTGGGCAGAAATCCCAGTGCGTCACCCCGCAAACCTCTATGAATCACTTGCATATTTTCTTTCGTTCGGAATACTCATGTTCATTTTTTGGAAAAAACAAGCATGGAAAAAACAAGGCTTAGTTTTTGGAACCTTCCTTATCCTAATTTTTGGATTCCGTTTCCTGATAGAATTCTTAAAGGAAAGTCAAACCGATAACGACTCACTCGTAGATGTAAGCACAGGGTTAAACACCGGACAATGGTTAAGCGTTCCCCTTGTTTTAGCGGGTATAATTTTAATTATTCGGGCAAGAAAAAAATCAATCGAGGAAGCTTAGTGTATAATTGACATTAAGATATTCGGAATCCTTTATATATTTGTAAAAATTTGTTGAAATATGGCAATTAAGTCAAGCACGAAAAAAACAGCTGCTCCGAAGAGTTCCGAAGGGAAATTCGGGAAAGAAACATACGTTAAATGGTACAAAGACATGTTACTCATTCGACGTTTTGAAGAAAAAACTGGTCAGTTATACATTCAACAGAAATTTGGTGGGTTTTGTCACCTTTACATTGGACAAGAAGCCATTGCCGTTGGTACCGCGAGTGCGGTGCGCCCTACAGACAAGCACATGACAGCTTACCGCGACCACGCCCATCCGATTGCGTTGGGAACGGATCCACGCGTGTTAATGGCTGAATTATACGGACGAATCACGGGTTGTTCCAAAGGAAAAGGAGGCTCCATGCACTTTTTTGACAAGGAGAAAAATTTCATGGGAGGCCATGGTATTGTAGGAGCTCAAATTCCTATGGGAACTGGTGTTGCTTTTGCTGAACAATATAACGGAACAGAAAACGTCGCGATTGTTTCCATGGGTGACGGTGCAGTTCGACAAGGTGCATTGCATGAAACCTTTAATATGGCCATGATGTGGAAACTCCCAGTGATCTACATCATTGAAAACAACAACTACGCGATGGGAACAAGCGTTGAACGTACGACCAACGTAACCGATCTTTCTAAAATTGGCCTTTCCTACGAGATGCCTTCAAAAATTGTAAACGGAATGCGTCCGGAAGACGTCCATAATGCCATCGAAGAAGCGGCAAACAGAGCACGTCGCGGAGATGGTCCTACCCTACTCGACATCAGAACATACCGATACAAAGGACACTCGATGTCGGATCCACAAAAATACCGGACCAAAGACGAGGTAAATGATTGGATGGAACAAGATCCAATAGACCATGTGCTGTCGGTGATTCAATCAAACAAATGGCTTTCTGAAAAGGAATTAAGCGACATCGACGCATGGGTTAAAACTGAAGTAGACGAAAGCGTGACCTTCGCAGAGAATTCACCATATCCAGAGGCGGCTGAACTTTACAAGGACGTATATGTTCAAGCAGATTATCCATACATTAAAGAATATTAATAGTAGAAGCAATGGCTGAAGTAATTTACATGCCCAAATTAAGTGATACCATGACGGAAGGCGTTGTGGCATCTTGGTTAAAAAACGTGGGCGATGCTGTGAAATCCGGCGAGTTATTGGCAGAAATCGAAACCGACAAAGCCACCATGGAATTTGAATCGTTCTATGACGGCGTGTTGTTGCACATCGGTGTAGAAACGGGTAAAGCCGCTCCGGTTAATGCCTTGTTAGCTATCATCGGCCAAGCCGGAGAAGACATTTCTTCCTTGCTGAATGCAGCTCCAGCAGCAGTAGAACCAGCAAAAATTGAAGAAGTGAAGGCAGCTCCTGTTGTTGAAACTCCCGCACCAAAACCAGTACCAGCTCCTGCACCTGTAAGTGCACCGAAAAGCGCACCAAAACCAATCGCATCAAACGATCGAGTGTATGCCTCGCCATTGGCTAAGAAATTAGCTGAGGAAAAAGGAATTGATCTGCAATACGTTGCAGGTTCCGGAGAAAATGGTAGAATCGTAAAACGCGATGTGGATCACTACATGCCCCACCCGAACGGTGTTTCAGCATCTGCTGGTAATTCAGCTGGCTTAACTACAGAAACGTATATCGATGAGCCTATTTCTCAAATGAGAAAAACCATTGCGCGTAGACTTGCTGAAAGTAAATTTACTGCGCCGCATTTTTATCTTACCCTGGATATCGACATGGATAATGCCATGGCCTTCAGAACCTCTGTAAATGCGACTGAAGGATACAAAATATCGTTTAATGACATCGTTGTTAAAGCGGTTGCATTATCACTTAGAAAACATCCAACGGTTAATTCTTCTTGGATGGGCGACTTCATCCGTAGAAACCAGCACGTTAACATTGGCGTAGCCGTTGCTGTAGAGGATGGCTTATTAGTTCCTGTGGTTCGCTTTGCTGACACCAAAGGATTTATGCAAATCTCTGCAGAAGTAAAGGATTTTGCAGGTCGCGCGAAAGAGAAAAAACTTCAACCTGCAGATTGGGAAGGAAATACATTTACCATCTCCAATCTTGGTATGTTTGGTATTGAATCCTTTACTGCTATTGTGAATCCACCGGATAGTTGTATTTTAGCTGTTGGGGGCATTAAGGAAGTTCCTGTAGTAAAGAATGGGCAAGTTGTCCCAGGAAATGTAATGAAAGTGACCTTATCTTGTGACCATCGCGTGGTTGACGGTGCAAGTGGCTCAGCGTTCTTACAAACATTCAAAAACTACATGGAAAATCCAGTTTCGATGCTCCTTTGAGTAAGCGAATGGATATATGCCTAACCTAAAATTACTACCCCTACTTTTCACCTGTTGCGCGACGCTTTCGTTGTGGAGCCAGGCCACTATTCGGGTTACGGTACTTTCTGTTCAAGTTGGTATTTTTCAAGATTGTGACGGACTATTCTTTGGGAATTCAGACTTTGTCTGGGAATTCACTGGAACCGACAACACCGTCGGATACTCCAATAACAATCCCGCCCTGTTTGGAATCTTCGGCTTTAATTATGCCTACAAAAACAACGACAACGGGCCCTACACGATGAGTACACCGAACGGGAATTTCTCACCGAGTAATGGCCTCTTCTTCGATCACGATTACCTCTGTCCAACGAATGTCCCAACCACCATTAATTTAGCATGGGAGGCTTACGAAAACGACGATGTTGGTAATTATGATGTGCTTGGTCTGAACGATGGTCAAACCAACTTACAGAACGTTGCCATGCCTGTTCCTGTGGCCGCAGGCTCCTTGTTTTACACCTTTACAGCCAATTCGGTAGACCCCGGTTGCAACCAAAGCTATACGGTAAATTTGCGCGTGGACCGAATTCCTATTGTGGTCAATTACATGCAGGATAACGTGTGTAATGCTAATTCCCTTGTATTAAACACCACATACACCTTTGGTTGGTGTCCTGGCACCCTTGAACCCAACGAACCCGCGGCAAATGATGTGCAAAATGCCGGATCCTTATGGTCTAAATTCATTGCACCACCTTCAGGTAGCGTAGAAATCACCTCCGATTTAGCCGGTACGCAAATTGGCACCTATTTTCAGGTGTATCACGCCGCAGATGGTGGAAACTGCACCCACGGCATCCATGCGGTGACCGGCGCATTGATTAAAGACAAATTCGAATACCTTTCGAACGTAGACTTTTCTGACGGTGTAGATTTACTCGGCATTGACCCCGAGGCTGAAATCACCTTGAATGCGTGTGACCCAATTCCCTTGATTTCCTATCAAAAATTAATTCCTGGAGAAACCTATTACATTCAATTTACCTCGGACCAAGTGAATGACAATGGCTATTTTCAACTGCGAGTGAATGGTTTAGGCGGAGGTGCACCGAATCTTGAAGACATCCCCTGTTTGTCTACGACCGTTCCTTATGGTACAGCTGCAATATCTTCCGGTCAAAACAGTGCAGCGACCACCACCTTGAATTTTGGATGTGCCTTTGATGGGGGAAACAACGCCGCAGAAACCGGACAAGCGCACAGCAGTGCGAATCCGAACCAATACCACGCCTATGACTATCCGCATGCTGCTGTAGGAAACCCGGTAATGAATGAAAGTGTGTGGTTAAATTTTATTGCACCACAGCAAGGGAGAATTTCATTTGAAGCGGACTATCAAAGCGCCCTCTACGGTGAAAGCGCCGCGTTATTTGGCTACGATACTTCTTTTGCCCCGGGAGTTCCCGTAGATTATTTATGCTCGAACTTGAAGTTTATTGATTCCGATGAAGGAGGAACCAATGGATTTCTTGGCGGCGACCCTAACGCTTTAATTCTTGCCCCGTGTTTAGAGCCCGGATATAAATATTTTGGAATGGTGGATCCGTCGGATGCCATTACTCCCCTAAGTTCACAATCCATAAAAACGTGGGTGCATGACCCGAGTGTGGTAGACCCAAGTCAAAACCCACCGGGGAATGATATTCTTTGCCTCACCATTCAAAACCCCTTGTATCAAGTGCCTGTAATTCCAGCGGGGGTAACACCACCATTTCAAGCAGTGGCTGGATCGAATGTGCTTGCATGTCAAGAATACTTAGCGGGCGAACCGAATGTTGATCCAAGCCCAGGGAATTGCGCAAACCAAACCGTATGGCACTATTTTGTGGCACCCGCCTCTGGAGCCGTAGAAATTAGTTTGCGTGCGTATATTGGAATGAACTTACTGCGTTTTAATATCTATGAGCTTTTAAATGGCAGCAGCTGTTATGGCGGTCTTGCTCCAGCCACCTTTACCACGAATGGAACGCGATACGATCCGGTAATTACTCCGGTGGTTAGTGGTTCTGCCACGCAAAACGGACAACAAGTTTCCATGTGCTGTTTGGATTCCGGGACCGTATATGCGATCCAACTCGATGGGGGCTCACCGGGAGATGAAGGCCAATACATCATTGATTATGTGCATGAAATCGAGGCGGATGCCGGAGATATCGAAGTTACGGTAAGTAATGGTGAGTATAGCAATGTATTGCTTGGGGATACGGTATTGGTTTGTTATGGAAATACGCTTCAACCAACCATCATGCTCGACGGAATTGGAAATTCTACCCAAACACTTCCGGGGTGTTTATCGCCAGGTTATGTTCTTCACAGTTATCCATCGGTGCCTGATCCGGTGTATAATGCAGGATTTTCCTTTATAGACTCCATGCAATCTCAGGGCAGTTTTACGCATACAGGCAATGGGTCTGGCAGTTTTGGAAATCCTATATACAATGCCGTTTATTACCTCTCTCCTGCCGGTGATTTACCAAATGCTTGGGGCAATTTTAGTTGCCAAACCACCACGGTGGCCGATGGGGTTCCGGTGGTGTTTTTATCTCCACTTGCTGCCACGAGTTCCTACGATAACAGCGCGTGTACCTTAAGCTTCACCTTGAATGGTGGCGTATCTGGCTATTTAAACCAGCCATACGAATATGTGATCACAAACCCCTTGGGTGAAGTGGTTCAAAACGCTACGATTGGCCAAGGTCAAGCCGCTACCTATGTCGCAGCGATTCAAGGAACCTACACCATAACGATCCCAGACGAACCCTGTCCGCTAAGCCTTAGTATCGATGCATCGGGATGTCAAAATCCATGCGTACCTGTAACAGTTCCTGTTTCGGTAACGATCTGTCAAGGCGACAGTATCTTATTGGGTGGTGCCATGCAATCCCTACCTGGAACCTATGTAGACTCTTTGATTTCAATCATGGGCTGTGATTCCATTGTACTGAGCACCTTAAGTTTTCACCCGAATCCAAGTTATGGGTTCCAAAATACTACCTTGTGTCAAGGGGACGTGTTCTCGTTTAACGGGAATGAATACAGTGAAAACGGTCAATATCAAGACACGATTCAAAGCATACATGGGTGCGATAGCATTGTAACTACGAGTGTTTTTGTGATTACTCCGGTCGTGGTAAACCAAGAGGTTCATTTATGTTCGGGTAGCTCGTATACGTTTAATGGCAATACCTATACGCAAGAAGGGGTTTATTTTGACACCACTGCGACTGTGAATGGGTGTGATTCGATTAATGTGTTGAGTTTGTTTTTGAATGCTGCATACGAAACGAGCATTTACGATACCGTTTGTTTGGGCACGCCTTATTTCTTTGGGATTGACACCTTGAGTAGTTCGGGAACCTATGTATTGCCTTTAGTAGCGGATAACGGGTGTGATTCTACGGTGACCCTGGACTTGTATCTGTTGGACTGTTCGATGTTAACCATTTTTGCACCGAATTCCTTTACACCGGATGCCGATGGTACGAACGATATCTGGTATCCGATCTTACAGAATGTAAAATCATACAGCTTTGACATCTACAACCGTTGGGGTCAGCGCATTTTTACCTCAACCGGTGATCCTTGGGATGGAACATATAACGGAAACAAATGCCAAATGGGTGTTTACACCTATATTATCGATTGGATAGACAACGATAATATTGGTCATCGGGTAACGGGGAGCATAACCTTGGTACTGTAGCCTCGACAGGCTCGGCTACCGTATCGACAGGCTCGGCTACCGTATCGACAGGCTCGGCTACCGTATCGACAGGCTCGGCTACCGTATCGACAGGCTCGGCTACCGTATCGACAGGCAATAGTATTCTATACAATACGTTCAATTTCATTGCGTTAGGGATATCCTAAAATTAAATCCCTTATGGAATTAGAAATCATCAAAAACAGCATCCTCGAAATCAGAGGAAAGAAAGTCATGCTTGACATGGACTTAGCCAAACTATACGAAGTAGAAACACGGGTTTTAAAGCAGGCTGTCCGGCGAAATATTGAAAGATTTCCGATGGACTTTATGTTTGAACTTAATGAAAATGAAATACAAAACTTGACATCACATTTTGTGACAACAAGTTGGGGCGGCCAAAGACATAAGCCCTTTGCCTTTACCGAACAAGGAATTGCGATGCTATCAAGCGTTTTGAAAAGTAAAAAAGCTATACATATGAACATCTCCATCATGCGTGCGTTCGTGATGATGCGGCAATGGGCCATGAACCATCAAGAATTGAGTGAAAAACTCACCGCGCTAGAACAGCAATACGGTCAAAAATTCAAGGATATCGAACAGGTCTTGAACTACCTCATCCAGAAAGATCAAAAGACCATTCAACAGTCCGGTCGGGAACAAGTAGGGTATAAAAAATAAATAATGGAATTAACTACAATTAAAAACAGCATTCACGAAATCAGGGGGAAGAACACCATGTTAGACATGGATTTAGCCAAGCTATATGAAGTGGAAACAAAAGCATTGAAGCAAGCAGTTCGAAGAAACAGCAATCGCTTTCCAGAAGACTTCATGTTTCAATTGACAAAAGAAGAATGGAATGCTCTAAGGTCACAATTTGTGACCTTAGAAGGAGGAAAAGGGAATCACCCCAAGTACTTACCTTTCGCCTTCACAGAACAAGGAGTCGCGATGCTAAGTGCAATATTGAGTTCTCAACGAGCAATTCAAGCAAGTATTCAAATCATGCGTGCATTTGTCTTAATGCGACAATGGGCCTTAAACCATCAAGAGTTGAGTGAGAAACTCACCGCGCTTGAACAGCAATACGGACAAAAATTCAAAGACATCGAACAGGTCTTGAACTACCTCATCCAGAAAGATCAAAAATCAGTGCAACAAGCCACGCGAAAGGAAATTGGGTTTAAAAAATAACCAAGAACTCCTAAATCAATTCAAGAATTACTGGGGTCTTCAAATTCACGAACCACTGACCGCGAAAGGGCAACGTTATTATTTATTAATTACCCTTTACACGATAAACCAATACAACCAAGTTATCTCGCATCATTTCTTGTGCATTATTTAAAAGCTCACTGAATTTTCTTTTATTACCCTTTGACATCTTTGGCGTTGAATCAATTGTTTCTTTTAGAAAAGACACATATTTTTCTTTCCATTCATCATTTTCGCTTTGACACTCCCAAATCAAGTCGTACGCAAAGCCTTCTGAAATTTCCGCTTCATCAAGTTCGCCGCTTTCATATTCTCGTTTAAGGTCTTCGTCTTTGCTTAATAAATCTTGTTTTCCTTTGTAAGAAAGCTCTTCTAAATCCTTATACATTAGATCCAGTTCGTCTCCTCCTATTTCTTTTTCAAAAAGATCGAATAATTCCTCATTCCAAGGATCCATGTCAATAAAATCGTATATGTCTTTAACTATACCCCCATTGTATTGAGGGAAATAAGTCAATTCTTCAATGATTATCTGTTGGTTTTTGTCAAGTTCAATATCATACTGAATGCCAAAAGTTGTGAATTTATTCATCGTGTTCTGTTTATTAAAATAAAAACCTTAATTCCTGATAAAGCTTCCGCGAATCTGTTTCTTTGTTCCTCGCAAATCAGCAAAAGTAACTTCTCTCAGAATTTTTTCATCTTTTTAAAGAGTAAAATTAATCAAGTAAAAGGACAAAGCTGTTGAAAGAATGGTTTCAACAGTAGTAAAAGAACACTTAATAGAAAATAAGCCAGCCGCATAAAAACACCTTAGCGATCAGTCCGCTTTTTATTATATTTGAATTAATTGTTAGCGGGGCGAACGCCAAGCCGTGAAACGTTAGTGCTCAATGTAAAAGAAGACAACAAAACATTAAAATTGAAAGGTGACGCCCGAAACCCAGTTAAACAGTGAAGGGAATAAAATATAAAAGATGAAAAAAGAACATTTAATTTTAAGTGTAGTTTTAATGACTGCGATTATAGTGTCATCCTGCGGCAGGAGTGTTTCAAATGAGAAAACATCGTCAAAAGAAAAAGCACCTTCCAACGAAGTTACAGTGGTGGAAGAAGTAACAGCGATCGAAGAATTAACCATCGGGTCACAAATTTGGATGACTCAAAATCTCAACGTGGTCAAATTCCGCAATGGAGACTCAATACCTCAAGCCAAAACGAATGAAGAATGGAAAACAGCAGAAAAAAACAAACAGCCTGCTTGGTGTTATTATGATAACAATCAAAAAAATGGAGAGAAATACGGAAAATTATACAATTGGTATGCTGTAAACGACGCTCGTAACATGGCGCCAAAAGGTTGGCATATACCAAGCGATGCGGAATGGACTATATTGGAAAAACAGCTTCATAAGAAAATTAAGGATACGAATCATATAAAAACCAATGCCAGCAAACACAACGTTAATAACTTATTCGGAGAGTTAAGTGGATACCGGACCAGCAATGGGAAGTTCTGGAGACTAGGGTTATGTGGTGGTTGGTGGAGTTCAACCGAGCGTAATGGAAGATACGCACTAGGTCGGAATTCGAATGGCAATAGGAATAAACTTGGAGGTCTAAACGAGGACATAT
>CANHSL010000061.1 GCA_947463385.1 Flavobacteriales bacterium | reverse complement strand
TTAAAAAATTTTAATCGATTTTTACGCCTATAAAATGCAAGCATTATGAATATGAAACGAATCTTAACACTAACTGCATCGCTAGTTTTATTAGCTCAAGTTACTTTTTCTCAAAAGATTAGAATTAAAGTTACCGGTCAGAAAGATACTACCGTTCATCTCATTAAGTATTTCGGGAAAGGACTTTATTATGCCGACACAGCACAACTAAAAAATGGTGAGGTTGTATTTAACGGAGCTAAACAAAAAGCTGGGATCTTGGGGTTGCTCTTACCAGGTCAACAGTATTTCGAGTTCATTTATAATAACGAAGAAATTTGGTTAGAAACTTCGGGTTCAAATGGCAGCGAATACACAAAAAACTTAGTTATTAAAAAGTCTGAAGAAAACAAGGTTTTTATACCCTATGTAAATTATATTACGGAAAAGAAAACCGCCGCTGGAAAAATGGGTGAGGAGCGTGGTCAATATAAATCTAGTGATAAAGAATTCAAGGAGCTTGGAGACAAGATAGATGCAATAAATAACGAGGTTTTAGCTTATCAAAAGAATTTAATGACCTCAAATCCTAATTTATTGGTTTCTAAAATTGTCAAAATGTCAATCGACGTTGAAATCCCTGATGCACCAAAAGATGAAAAAGGTAGAATCACAGATTCAAACTTTCAATTCAATTATTTCAGAACGCATTATTGGGATAATGTCGATTTGATGGATGAACGCTTAGTGAATAACCCAATCTTTCACAACAAATTAGAGTATTTTTTCAGCAACAAAATGATGATACAGCATTGGGATACAGTTATTTATCATGCATTTCAGTTTTGCGACCGCTTGAACCCTAAATCAAGAACCTTCGAATATTGCGTTGGATGGATTACGCAAACGTTTGGTAAAAGCCAACAAATGGGCATGGATAAAGTATATTATCACATGCTCGATCGATATTACTGCTCTAAAAATGCCGAAGGAAAACACCCCTCTTTCTGGGTTGATGAATCTAAATATGCAGAATTATGCAAAGACCTCGATGTGAAAATGGGAATTTGCCTAGGTGAAATCGCTCCCAAGTTGATTCTGAAAGACACTTCGGATACAAAGTGGGTGAATCTGCATGAATTAAAAGCTGAATATACCATTCTTTATTTTTGGGATCCAGAATGTGGCCACTGTAAGACCATTACGCCGAAACTCGCAAAACTTTACAAAGAGAAAATGAAGGCAAGAAATGTGGAGGTATATTCTGTTGGTAAAGCAATTGGTAAGGATTTCGAGGCATGGAAGAAATTTATACGCGAAAATAAATTGGATTTCATTAATGTAGCGGTTACCGACAATCTATATAAAATAGCGAAAGATAAACCGGAATCCTTGGTTCCTATTTACCCGGGCGAACAAGGAAAGCCAACGACACTCGAATCGTTGAATTATCAGGCAACGTATGATATCTATTCAACGCCTAAAGTGTTTATCTTAGATAAGGACAAAAAGATCATAGCAAAATCACTTTCCATGTCGCAAATTGAAGACCTTTTGGATAACCTTCAGAATAAGAAAGATTCTCCGAAAATCATGGAGCAAGATGCTAAGGAAGACGCTCAAATGCAGAAAAAGGAGTAATTTTAGCGGATGTTAAATGAACTGAATCAGTTAAAAGCGCTTTTAGCTTCTCCCAATCGATTTATCGTACTTGCACACAAATCTCCTGATGGGGATGCCGTTGGAAGTGCGGCTGGATTCTATAAGTTCCTATTGAATTTATCATGTAAAGCACACGTCGTTTTACCTGATTTGCCCTCAGATACGCTTTTGCCATTTATGGCTGATACGGATTGCCTGTATTTTAGCGAGCATCCAGAGGCAGTAAAGACACTTTTTGAAGAATCTTCTGTGCTGATTTGTTTGGACTTTAACGCGCCAAGTAGGGTAGGTGATATGCAACTCTTGATTGAAGAGTTTTCAGGTGTCAAGGTAATGATAGACCATCACCCAGAACCCGAAGCCTTTGCGGACCTGATGATTTCTGATGTAACGAATTCTTCAACCTGTCAGTTGATCTATGAGTGCATAGAGTTGATGGATTTAACGCATGCGATCGACCAACACGTGGCACGCGCATTATATCTAGGCATCATGACAGATACGGGGTCCTTTCGTTTTCCTTCGGTTAATGCCAAAACCCATCACATACTTGCCGAATTAATGAGTACTGGAATCGCACATTGGCAAATTCATCAAGACGTATATGACAACAATCGAATTGATCAATTACAGTTGCGTGGTTATGCAATCAGTGAGAAATTAGTATTGTTAAACAAAGAGAAAAACCCAATTCCTGCGGGGTATATTTCCCTGACAAAGGAGGAACTTTCACGGTTTAATTATAAGACGGGAGACACCGAGGGCTTAGTGAATGTGATTCTTTCATTAGAAGGCATAAAAGTTGGTGTTTTAATACAAGAAAAATCAGACGGTATCAAAATGTCTTTTCGTTCAAAAGATGGGTTTTTTGTGAATGAACTCGCGAAGCAGCATTTTAATGGGGGAGGACACAAATATGCCGCCGGAGGAATTAGTTTTGATTCGATGGAAGTAACCCTTTCGATGCTTTTAAGTTTAATGGAAGCACAATTCAAACTCACATGAAACTGATTGCCTTTTTTTGTGTTCTTACCCTGGTAGCGTGTAATCAAGCTAAAAAACAAGCCACTAAAAATCCAGCAGATTGGTCGAAAGATCATTCCGTTTCTTACCATAAAGAGATCAATGAACGGGAGCAGATTACAATAGGCCTTTATTTAGATCACCACAAAGAGTTGAAGGTTCAAACCACGTCAACAGGCTTGAGGTATGCTATCATTAAAGAAAATCCAAAAGGAGAACTAGGGGAAATTGGAAAAACGGCCTCCGTAATTCTTAAGATTTCGTTGTTAGACGGTACCCCGTGTTACACAACAGGTGATGACGTATATGATGAGATTCCGATCGATCGAAATGATAAAGAATCCGGTTTGAATGAAGCACTTAAGTTGATGAGGGAAGGAGAATGCGCCAAATTGATTTTACCGAATCACTTAGCGCATGGACTCGTTGGAGATTTGGAACAAATACCGCCCTTGGCGATCTTATTGGTTGATGTTGAATTAGTTGAATTACAATGAATAAAATCTTACTCTTAATCCTTAGTGTTTATTTAGCTGTTTCGTGCAGTTCAAACCAACGGAAGCCACTTCGCAGCAGCGATAAAAAAACAAACACTGCACTTACACCAAAAAAGCCAAAAACGAATATCCCTGCGGATAATTCATTGAAAGATTTTGATAAAGGCAATATCACCAAAACTAAGATGTTTGCGGATGGTGTCACAGTGAAATGGTTCTTTGAAGCCTTCACAAAAAACCCACCATTAACAGATGGTGAGGTGTGTTTAATTAATTACAGAATCTCGTTACCGGATGGAAAAATTTTTGACGGAAACAACCGACTCGATTTGCCATTTATTCCATTCATGGTTGGTTATAACATGCAGTTTAAAGGATGGGATCTCGCCTTAAAACATTTAAAAGTAGGGGATTTTGCAAAAATAGAGATTCCTTCAGAATTGGCCTATGGGGCCAAAGGTTTCAGCAATATTGTCCCCGCTAACAGTCCGATTTGGTTGTATGTTAAAGTTGTAGCAAAAGTTTCACCAGAGTACAACCAAGGAGGGATTAAAACGTGGACTTTTGATAAAGGAACACCTGGAATGCTTGATAATTCTGCAGACAAAGAGGTATATTATCACGCGATTGTGAGCTCAAAAAATCAAGCTGAAGTTCAAAATTCATTCAAGCGTAAGCTTCCATTACGCTATGCACTTGGGCAAAAAAACGTCGTTCCAGGGTTAAGAAAGGTGCTAAAAAATGCTAAAAAAGGCCAGAAAACATTTGTCCTTTTGAATTCGGAACAAGCCTACGGCAAAAGGGGTTACGGGAAATTAGTTCAACCGGATGAGTCCTTGTTTTACAACCTAAGCATTACCGACATCAAGGAATTTTAGTCATTTTCCTTATATTTGTAAGGAATGCAGAAACTAAGCATAAAATTATTTCTCGGGTTAATCGGTTTGTTGGGTTCGATTTCAATCATGGCCCAGCCTTCAGTAGATACCTTGGATACTCCGAAAGGGAAATTAGTCCTTCATCAAGATCAAACGTGGAGTATTGCTTCAGACCCTAACTTTGATGGGGTATTAAACGAACGAATTCATACCATTGTATCTTCATACAGTACGCCATTAAAACAAGCCTGGATAAATGATGTGGTTTATACTGGTAAAGGCAATAATTTATCTTTAATGCAAGACACCATTTGGCTCTGTTTGAACGAAGCGGCTACGGATGGCACAATGGACTTTTGTTTCCCCATGCGAAAAATCACCGTTAATTCTCGGTATGGTCCACGAAGCGGAAGATATCATAATGGGATTGACTTGGCTTTAAAGGTGGGGGATACCATATTCTCGATGTTTTCAGGGAAGGTTCGCTATGCAAAATATAACGACGGTGGATTTGGCAATTTGGTTATTATGAGGCATTATAACGGACTTGAGACATTTTACGCGCATCTCAGCAAATTTCTAGTTGCACCCAATCAAGAGGTGAAGGTAGGAGATCCGATTGCCTTAGGAGGGAATACGGGGAGGTCTACTGGACCACACCTGCACATGGAAGTACGTTTTTACGATGGGGCAATTAACCCGGAAGAAATTATTGATTTTGATAAAAAAACGCTTAAAAAAGAAAACTTGTTTTTGCATCGCGCATTGTTTCGTCCAGGAGCTAAGCCTTCGGAACAAATTGAGGTACTTTCATCGGAACAACTAGCGCTTCAGAATAACAATCCATCCAATACAACGGCGGTTGATCAGGTTGCTGTTGTTGCGGCTCCTGTTGTTAAACCAGTGGTTAAAACGGCTCAAAAGAAATATTATCAAATAAAATCTGGGGATACATTAACACGGATTGCAGCAAAATACAGCACTACGGTATCCAACTTATGCAAACTTAACGGTATAAGTCCGAGTAGCACCTTGGTGATTGGTAAAAATTTAAGAGTAAAATAATATGAAAGTCTTTTATGCTGTATTGATTTCGCTAGCATTATTTAGTTGTTCGGCATATAACGACGTGTTAAAAGGTGATGATTTTACCACGAAGTTTAAGCTTGCAAATGAACTTCATGAGGAGGGCAGCTATGATAAATGCATTGTGTTGTATGAACAAGTGTATCAACATGCCCCTAAATCAGCGGAAGGCGAATTTTCGTATTTTAATATGGCGAAAAGTTATTATCAGGATGAAGATTATTACATGGCGGGTTATTTCTTTGGGTCATTTGTACAACGATATCCATATAGCCTTAGAAGCGAAGAGTCGTTCTTTCTTACAGCGATGTGCAGCGTTCAGAATTCTCCAAAGTGGTCTCTAGATCAGACTGAAACCTATGCGGCCTTGAATGCAGTTCAGGCGTTTATTGATAAATACCCGAATTCCCCGTTAGTTGATTCATGCAATAGCATCGTCGATGCATTGTCTTATAAATTAGAATTCAAGGATTTTAATAAAGTTTTGCAATACAGTAAGACAGAAAATTTCAAAGCGGCGCTAGCTTTTGCAGATATCTTCACCGGCAAATACCCCTTATCCATCCACGATGAGGAGGTTCAGTTTCTTGCTGTTAAAAATGGATATTATTTAACGATTAACAGCATTGAGAGTAAAAAAAAGGAACGAGTTGAGGAAACTATAACAAGATATCGTAACTTTGTATCTGAATACCCAAGCTCTGAGTATTTAAATGAGCTAAAGGTTTTGCTCAAGCCTTGGCAAAATGATTATGAATTTTAATTAATATCCATGCAATACAAAAACGTCAACGCAGAAAAAACAACCGTTACTAGAGATGTTGTTAATTTGGAAGACAAAACAGGTAATCTTTACCAATCAATCGTAGCAGTTTCTAAGCGTTCGAATCAAATAAGCACGCAAATCAAAGAGGAATTAACTCAAAAACTTCAAGAATTTGCTACGTCGACAGACAGTTTAGAGGAGGTTTTTGAAAACCGTGAGCAAATTGAAATTTCAAAACATTACGAGAAAATGCCAAAATCAACGGCAATCGCAATGCAAGAATTATTAGAAGATAAAATCTATCTAAGAAAACCAGAGGAAGACGCAGAATAAGATGCGAATCCTAATAGGAATTACTGCCGGCATCTCTGCCTATAAAATTCCTTTATTAATCCGTAAATTCATTAAGGAAGGGTGCGAGGTACGTTGTATCATGACTCCGGATTCAACGGATTTCGTTAGTCCTTTAGTTATATCAACTTTATCGAAAAATCCAGTTGGGATTGAATTCTGGAATAAAGAAACGGGTTCATGGAATAACCACGTAGCTTATGGTGAATGGGCCGATGTTTTTCTTATCGCGCCTTGTACAGCAAACACCTTGAACAAACTAGCACAAGGTGCGTGCGACAACTTATTGATGGCTACATACCTTTCCATGCGTCATAATACCATTATTTCCCCCGCCATGGATTTGGAGATGTACCAACATCCTACGGTAAAACGAAATATTGAGCAAGTTTTAGCTGACGGCGTTCGTGTGATTCCACCTGATCATGGGGAATTAGCCAGTGGATTAAGTGGGGAAGGACGACTACCTGAACCAGAAACGTTATACCATGAGGTAATGGCTCACCTTGCGCCTCAAAAAGATTACTTAAACATCAAGGTAATGGTAACTGCCGGTCCAACCTATGAGGCCATCGACCCTGTTCGCTTTATTGGAAATCACTCCTCGGGTAAAATGGGATTCGCTATCGCGGAGAATTTTGCTTCGCGCGGCGCATGGGTGACATTGATTACTGGTCCTACAACATTAGAAAGTTCACATGAGCGCATTCATTGCGTAAAGGTCACTTCTGCGCTTGAAATGTTTGATGCAGTAAAAACCCATTGGGATGAAACTGAAATCGGGGTGTTCGCTGCCGCAGTAGCGGATTATCGTCCAACGCAAATCGCTGAGGAGAAGATCAAAAAAACTAGCGAAGACTTAAGCATAGAACTCATTAAAAATCCTGATATTTTATCTTGGGCGGGTTTAAATAAATCAAGCAAGCAACGCACCATAGGCTTTGCCCTTGAAACAAACGATGCGGATCAAAATGCAAGGGGTAAATTAGCACGGAAAAATGCAGATGCGATTGTTTTAAATGTATTGGAAGAAAATGAAAAATGCTTTAATTCCGATACCAATAAAGTTCGTATCTTCGACGTTAATGGGTTGGCCCTTGAATTACCGGTCGCCTCAAAAACAAAGATTGCACAAGGGATTATAGATTTTATTACAACAATTCGTGTATGAAGCATTTTATAGTATTCTTTTTAGTCTTAACGATTTCCCCGTTTATTGCCCAGGAACTTAACTGTAAAGTATCCATTATCAAGGAGGCTAGCCTAGAAGTCAACAGCACCGAATTGGAGATCTTTAAAGAATTAGAATTAGTATTGACCGAGTTAATGAACAATACGCAATGGACTAAAGACCAATTTAAGACCGAAGAACGAATCAATTGTAACGTCCAACTTCAAATCAATAAAATACCAGCGCCAGGAACATACACCGGAGCCATACAAATTCAAGCAACACGTCCTGTATTCAACTCTAATTACAATACCTTATTGTTTAATTTTAGGGATGAAGATTTAGCCTTCTCGTATTCAAGAAATACGCTGATCACCTATACGCCAAATCAATACCGAGATAATCTGTCTTCCATCATGGCATTTTATGCCTACTTTATTTTAGGGATGGATTACGACTCGTTTTCATCAAAAGGGGGTACGAAGCATTTCAATGAATGTCAGCAAATTGTATCGAATGCCCAAAATTCTGGTGCACCAGGATGGAAATCAAGCGAACAAGGCAAAAGAAATCGATTTTGGTTAGCTGATAATGTCTTACAAGCTGCATTCGAACCGCTGCGTGAATGTAATTTTTCTTATCACCGCAATGGGATGGATCAAATGTTTGAGGATAAGGTTAAAGGGAAAAAAGCCCTCTACGATGCGCTATCTAAACTTACGCCGGTTGTTCAAGTGAGGCCTAATTCACCGAACGTAGTGAATTACCTACTTTGCAAACGCGATGAGTTAAAGAAAATTCTTTCCGACTCTGAGCTGAAAGAAAAAACTGATTTTGTCACCCTATTAAAGCGAATAGATCCTTCTAATTCTTCGAAATATCAAGAAATACTAGAATAATGCTTACGCGTTTAATCATCCGGAATTTTGTACTGATTAATGAACTTACGCTTGACTTTAGTCCAAGTTTTACCGCGATAACCGGAGAAACAGGTTCTGGAAAATCGATTTTATTAAATGCCCTTGGGTTAATTAAAGGAGAACGAGCAGATTTTAGCGTAATCGGTCCCAGTGATACCCGAAGTATTGTTGAAGCACATTTTAGTGTTACTCCTGAAATCATTGAATGGCTTGATGAGCGTTCGCTTGAACCTTGGAAAGAGGTTATCTTACGACGGGAAATCCATAAAGATGGAAAGTCAAGAGCGTTTATAAATGATACGCCGGTCACGCTACAAGATATGAAAGCACTGGGTGAACGGCTATTTATAATTCACTCGCAGTACAATACCCTTGAACTTAAAAATCAAGAATATCAGTTGTATATCTTGGATGCTCTTTCAGGTACTCAAACCGAATTCTTAGCGTATTCAAGCGGCTATCAAGCATATATAAAACGTAAAAGTGCGTTAACTCACAAGGCACAAGAATTGAGTTTACTCGAATCTAAAATGGATTACGAACAATTCATTTTAACGGAGATTCTAGCCCTTAAGCTCGATGAAATAGATTATGAAGCCTTATCACAAAAACTAGAACTCAAGGAGGAGAATCAGGAATTAATTTCAGACATTACTTCTTTAATGACAATCAGTGAAAGTCCAATGCTGCATGACTTATCGAGTTTGGCAAAGACGATTGAGCGACATGAAGCCAAAACCAATTCACTGCAAGAGATAAAAACCATAGTTCAGGAAATATCCGCACGTTTTTCGGAGTTGAGTTATCTTTCGGGGAAAGCACTTCAACAGCTGGAGTCATCCGATGTGGATGAGGCGACAATCTTAGCTCAAGTAGATGAGTTTAACCGAATACTGAACAAGCATCGCTTGACTTCACAGGAGACGCTGCTGGATTTGCAACACGGATTAGAGGGTCGCGTGAGTGAATTAGAAGAACTTAAAGCATTTATTGCGACAGAGCAGCACGCACTTCAACAACTCGAAAACGAACTTACCGAACGTGGCTTGATACTAAATAAGCATCGGAAAGAGGCATTACCGAACATTGAAGAGCGCATACAAAATGGATTGATTGGATTGAAATTATCAGGTGCTCAATTAACCTTTAAGCTTACGGAAACGACGGAGCTTAATGCCCGAGGAATGATTACCCTAGAAATGTTATTCTCAGCGAATAAAGGAATGCTACCCGTACCTATTCAGAAAGCGGCGAGTGGCGGAGAATTATCTCGTGTCATGTTATTGTTGCAACAACTGATTTCTACAAAACTTCAAATGCCCAGTATTCTATTTGATGAAATTGACACGGGGGTTTCTGGCGATGTGGCTGAGAAAATCGGAAAGTTATTGAAAGAAATGGGGCAGGGGCGACAGCTTTTTGCCATTACACACCTACCTCAAGTAGCAGCGCAGGCTCAACATCACTTGGTGGTTCGTAAAACAGAAATTAACCAACGCATAGAAACTTCTGTAGCTGAATTAGCGCATGAAGAGCGCATCACAGAAATTGCGCGATTAATGAGTGGTGAGGTAATTAATGATGCAGCCTTAGTTAATGCTAGAACTTTATTGAATTCCAATGAAGTATGACCAATTTTTCACTCCGGTTCGAATAGACCCAATCAATGAAATCGATTCGTTTTCGCATGAATTCGGGTTTATAGGCAGTTGCTTTTCGGATCACATGTTTCAGCGTTTCAGGCATCATGGACTTGGGGCTTGGATGAGTCCGTTCGGAACAACATACAATCCGCTTTCTATTGCTAATCAACTACTTGGGTCTATTGAATTATCAAATGACTTTAACTTATATACGCAATCAGGTCAAAGCTTTTACTGGGAAACATCTCATAAGGTCATTTCGCAAAGCCCAGAAGCTTTAAAATCAGCTGTAGATGCGATGCGATTAGGGTCACAAAAGGCCCTTCAACAAATGGACACCTTATTTATCACACTTGGTTCCGCGTGGGCTTATGAATTGAATTCAACAGGTTTACTTGTCGCTAACTGTCACAAATTACCTGCTTCTAACTTTACTAAAAGATTATTAGAAATTTCCGAAATCACGGATGCATTGCATCAAGTGATATCACGAATAAATCACTTAAACCCCTTGTTGAAAATTGTTTTAACGGTAAGTCCTGTGCGGCATCTTCGCGATGGATTGGTTGAAAATAGCCGAAGCAAAGCGCGTTTAATTGAGGCTTGTCATTCTGTTGTTGATAGCACGTTGGGCTGTGTTTATTTCCCTTCCTATGAGGTACTGGTGGATGAACTGAGGGACTATCGGTTTTTTGAAAAGGATGGTGCACATCCAACTGAATTTGCGATTGATTTAGTGTTTGAGAAAGTGAAAAAGGCTTTATTTACTGGTCCTTTTCAAAAAGTACTTGCCGAGGTAGCTCGTGTTAGGCAAATGGAACAGCATCAATTTACAGCACAAAGCAATCCCTTAGAAATTCAAAATCATCAGCAACTCATTGAGTCGAGTAAGATGAAGCTAAACGCTGATCACAAGATTAGATGGTGATTACTGCTTGATAAAACGAGTAGGGGAGTATCCTGCCGCTTTAATTATATACATTCCTGAAGCAAAGGATTCAAGCGAGATCTCAGAATCAGTACCTGAATACATTAAACTCCCAGTAGTACTATAAATTTGAATGAATCCCGGTTGTTTCAAATGAATTACACTTGAAGCCGGATTGGGATAAAAAGTAAGGATTGGTAGGCTAGGCTCTTCGATGCTGGTATTATCCATGGAGCGCACTTCGATGTCATCGATGTATAATTTAAACCCATCATAGGTTCTTAAAACAAACGCTAAATAGATTACCGCGTTGTCGTAGCTCTGTCCAGTTAAATTTACTTCTCTTGATGTCCATTCGAAATTTTCACCCGTCACAAAGGAAATAGTATCGGTAAAACTTGAGGCTTGGTTATCAGTAGTTGAAAGCAGTACAAGGTAATTGTCTGGATAGGATGCATCTTGTGATTTAGCATTCCATGTCAGGTAATTTCCAAAGGCACCTAAGGAAATGGAAGGTGTAATTAACCAGCGATTGGCCGTGTCTGAATTCTCAAAGAATGAGGTAGCAGCAGCCACCGTATCCATAGCATTCTCGGGATCTAACACCGTTATCCAAGCCGCATTAAATTCAGAAACTTGGGTGTTTGGTGCGTTTAAATCAAGGTTTAACATGGAGAAACTCCCCGGAATTCCTTGTTGAAAATCTTCATTAAAAATCACTGTTCCTTGACCAAAAGAACAAAAACTTAATAAAAGCAAGGTGTAGAAACATATCCGCATAATACAAAGGTAAGTTTAATCTACTAAAAGAATCAGTACATCCTTAAATTCTTGATAAAAGAGGTCAAAAGCGAGCAAGCGTTCCTTTAGAAACCCAAAGATAACGGGCCAATCTTCTTGAGAGTAATAATTAACCTCAGGATTAACCCATTGAATGCGGTCGAAAACAAAGCCTTCTTTTGCGGTTTGATTCCTTAACCAACGTCCATTATCTCCGGTGGCATTTTCCATCACTTGCTTGAGTTCAGTTAACTGCTCCCAAAAAATATCACGAATGCCTTCATCTTTGAATTGAACATCAAAATTTAGGTATGCACCGGTATTGTCGCAATGCAATCTTAAGTATACATGTTTAATATCTGTGGGATACTTCAACCAATTGATGGCTCTTCGGTGCTGGGTGTTATGCCGACGCATCTCCTTTTTAAACCCATCCCAAAAAAGCTGATTATACTGCCTGCGTTCTTCTTTAGAAAGCATTATTGATTTCCTTTGGCGTGGTCGGCCAAGAATTGTTGCAAGCCAATATCTGTCAATGGATGCTTTGCTAACGCTTTAATCGCACTCAAAGGTCCAGTCATTACATCGGCACCAATGCTTGCGCAGTGAATGATATGCATCGGGTGACGAACAGAAGCTGCAAGTATTTCGGTTCCGAAATCGTAATTATCGTAAATGGTACGAATTTGTTGAATCAGGCTTAATCCATCCGTGGAAACATCATCTAAGCGTCCCAAGAAAGGGGAGATGAACGTGGCGCCCGCTTTCGCCGCAAGGAGTGCTTGTCCAGCAGAGAAAATTAAGGTGCAATTGGTTGGGATTCCTTTTTGTGAAAAGTACTTAATGGCTTTAATTCCTTCAGTAATCATAGGGATTTTAACCACGATGTTGGGGTGTAATTCAGCCAAGGCTTCCCCTTCACGAACCATCCCTTCGTAGTCTGTAGCGATAACTTCCGCGCTTACAGGACCATCAACAATATTACAAATTTGAACGTAATGGTTAAGAATGTTATTTGTCCCAGTAATGCCTTCTTTTGCCATTAAGGAAGGATTCGTAGTAACTCCATCCAAAATACCCATGTCATTGGCTTCACGTATTTCGGCAAGGTTGGCGGTATCGATAAAAAACTTCATACTTATTTTTTCTTGTTATTTTTTTGCATTTCTATGGACTTTCGTTGCATCTCTTCGAGTCGCTCCTGGAACTTAGATTTTTTCTTAGGAGTATTCTCTGCTTTCGCTTGACGCGCCATCATTTTAACCTTTAATTTTTCTTCGTTTACAAAGAACTTTTTAATCGCAACCATGAGTAAAATTGAGAATAGGGTAGAAATGAAATAGTAGTAACTTAACCCGGAAGAATAATCATTAAAGAAGAAAATCATTAAAACCGGAAAAATATACATCATCACTTTCATATCAGGCATACCCGGCTGCGTTGGTTGCTGCATGTTCCCACTGTTCATGTATGTGTAAACGAGGGTAGTTGCGGCCATCAACAGGGTAAACAAAGACATGTGGTCACCGTAGGGCCATAAATTAAATCCAAAATCCCAAATGGAATCGTAGGAGGAAAGATCTTCTGCCCACAAGAATCCTTGTTGACGAAGTTCGAAAGCAGCAGGGAAAAATCGGAATACGGCAAGTAAAATCGGCATTTGAATCAACATTGGAACACATCCCGCCAAGGGACTCGCTCCAGATTCTTTATACAGGGCCATCATTTCGGATTGTTTCTTAAGTGCATCGCCTTGATCTGGATACTTCTTATTTAATTCCTCTACTTGGGGTTTTAGAATGCGCATTTTAACCGAAGAAACAAACATCTTCCATTGAATGGGCATCAAAATCAACTTTAAGATTAAGGTTAATAATAAGATCGCTATCCCTGCACCAATGCCATTGCTTACCAATAAGTTAAAGATGGGTTGCACAGCGTACAAGTTAATCCATCTAAATAGCCCCCACCCATAATTCAAGATGTCATCATACCCTTGATCATAACTGCGAAGTTGATTGTAGTCGTTTGGTCCAAAATACCAAGTAAAGGATGCATTATTCTGCTCAAAATTAGGAGCCAAAACGGTGGTCATTTCTTTAATGTTGGTAAACTCGCGTTTGCTGCCTTCACCAAAATTTTTGATGTTAAATCGACCGTCTTCTTTACGGAACCCTTGGTCTGGATGAAGTATCGCAGAGAAATAACTTTGCTTAAAAGCAACCCATTGAATGTCATCGCTTGCTTCTGAATAGTCATCAGAGGTTTCGCTTAAGTAGTCTAATCCATCATTTTTTTGCTCAAAACACACCGTGGTAATTCGACGTTGCTCTTTCAACTTACGTTCTGTTCTTCGGAAATTCATCGCCCACTTCAAGCGAACCTTATCCATTTCTAACTTAGAGAAACCTTCGAGCTTCAAGTTATATGCTAAGCGGTAATCATCTTTAATGGAATAACTTACTTCGATGTGTTTTTTTCCTTCACTGTATGAAAATACCGTAGGCTTTCCCTTTTCACTTTCGTTAACTTCAAATACAATATTCTTTGTATTTAACACTCCAGGAATTACGATGAAATTTGCGGCATCGTCGGTTTTAAATAGACAAAGGGACTCTGATTTCTTCTTGTCGAAGTTATCATACGAACGAAACTTTCTAAGATAAACAGCCTCTACATTGGCTCCTTGTGAATTAAGTACTACGGTTAGGTGGTCGTTTTCTAAATTAACTTGCGTTGGATTAATTGCTTGTTTAGGACGCACAACATCTCCAGATACGTTTTCTTTAGGCTTAACCGCCGCTTTATTTGAACCTTTTTTGTCTTTTTTACCAGCCGCGTCTTCCTTTGCTTGGGATTTATCCTTTGCTGCCTGTTCTTTCTTCGCTTTTTCGATATCCTCTTTTGAGGGCTGATTAATTACGGTGAATACTGTGAGCAATAAACCTATGAGAATTAATCCAATCGTGGTATTTCTATCCATTTTATTTTTTGTTTTTTAATGCTGCATCAATGAATGCAGTGAAGAGTGGGTGAGGGTTATCTACGGTGCTTTTATATTCCGGGTGGAATTGAACGCCTACAAACCAAGGGTGATTTTGAACTTCAACAACTTCTACTAAACCGGTTTCTGGATTTCTTCCTGTTGCAATCATTCCCGCCCCCTCAAGCACTTCTAAATATTCATTATTCAATTCAAAACGGTGGCGATGCCGCTCACTTATTTTGTCGGCATGATAGGCATTCGCGATGTTTGAGCTCGGTTTTAAATGACATTCGTACGCACCTAATCGCATGGTTCCGCCTAAATTCTTGAGTGTTTTCTGCTCTTCCATCATCGAAATCACTGGATGTGCCGAATCCGGATTGATTTCCATAGTATGTGCGTCGGTATATCCAAGCACGTTACGAGCAAACTCAATCACAGCGCATTGCATTCCTAAGCAAATTCCAAAAAATGGCGTATTGCTTGTTCGAGCATAGCGTACTGCTTCAATTTTGCC
>CANHSL010000060.1 GCA_947463385.1 Flavobacteriales bacterium | reverse complement strand
GTTGATGAGCCACGAATTAACTAAAGAGTTTTTACAAGAAATACGCTTGCGTGTTGCTAACGACGATGCCACATGGCTCATTGAACAGGTGCTCCATCTACATTACGCTGACATTGCTGAAATTCTTGACGAACTCTCAAACGAGGAAGCAAAGTACATCTATTATCTTGCCGAGGACGAAGATTTACAAGCGGATATATTAATGGAGCTAGATGAAGAGGTGCGCGATCGGTTTATCGCATCCTTATCATCAAAAGAAATTGCTGACCAGCTTGAGAATTTGGATTCTGATGATGCGGCGGACATTTTAGCGGAGCTTCCAAAAGACCAGATTCATGAGGTCATTTCCCAAATGGAGGATGATGATGCAGCGGAAGACATCGTAGATTTATTGAATTACGATGAAGACACTGCCGGTGGGCTCATGCAAAAAGAGTTTTTTCAAGCACACGTGGAATGGACGGTTCGTCGCGCCTTGATTGAATTAAGGAAACAGGCGGAGGACGTTGAAAAGGTCTACAACATCTTTGTTGTGAATGAATCAGACCAGCTTGTGGGGGTGCTCTCCTTGAAAAGATTATTGTTTGCCGATACCCGAACAACGATTGAAGAACTCTATCAATCAAAAAACATCATCAAGGTTAAAACCAGCGATACGGCCGAAGAAGTTGCTCGAATTATGGAGAAATACGACTTGGTTTCTATACCGGTTGTAGATTATCAAAACAAGCTAGTGGGTAGAATTACCCTGGATGACGTGGTGGATTTTATTCGTGAAGAAGCGGATAAAGACTTTAAAATGGCTACCGGGATTAGCGATCGAACAGATGCAAATTCTTCCTTTTGGAAATCTGGGTTTTCACGGCTCCCTTGGTTGATTATCGCGATGGTTGGAGGCACCATCGGAGCGAAGGTAATTGCTAGTTTTGAGGGAGGGATTTCTAAAATCCCCGCCTTGGCATTTTTTATTCCATTAATAACCGCCATGGGTGGGAATGTGGGGGTACAATCTTCCGCAATCGTTGTGCAATCTATTGCGAAAGGCGACCACGGCTTAAAACGAATTTTTCCCCGCTTAGTTAGAGAAGCCGGGGTGGGATTAATGAATGGGATTATATTGTCCGGATTGATTTTCGGCATTGCCTCTGTGTTTTCAGGAATTCAATTAGCCACCGTCGTTAGTTTGTCCTTGTTAACCGTGATTGTATTTGCAGCAACCTTTGGTACGCTGTTTCCGATGTTGCTCCATCGATACCGCATTGATCCTGCGCTCGCGATCGGCCCATTTGTTACTACATTGAATGATATTATTGGGTTGTTTATATATTTTAGTATTGGAATGCTCCTTTTTAATCTTTGAGAGCCCAAACATCCCTTATCTTTGCACCGATAAACTACCATTGAATGAGTCAAGAATTATCTGAACAAGAATTACAACGCCGTTCGTCCTTATCTAAATTAAGAGAACTCGGCATAGAACCTTATCCCGCCGCAACATTTTCGGTGTCGCATTTGGCGGAATCGGTAAAGGCCGATTATATTGAAAACAATCACGTGAAAATGGCTGGACGTATGATGAGTCAACGCATCATGGGCAAGGCCTCTTTTGCCGAATTGCAAGACAGTTCGGGGCGAATTCAGTTGTATATTAATCGCGATGAACTTTGTCCCAGCGAGGATAAAACCTTATACAATGAAGTATTTAAAAAACTACTTGATTTAGGAGATTTCATCGGGATTGAAGGCACGGTGTTTAAGACGCAGGTTGGTGAAATTTCAGTCAATGTCACTTCCTTAACTATTTTAAGTAAGTCCTTAAAACCTCTTCCTTTACCGAAAGTAGACGCAGAAGGCAACACACATGACGCATTTACTGATGCAGAATTACGCTACCGACAACGCTATGTAGATTTAGTGGTTAACCCGGGGGTGAAAGACACCTTTATCAAGCGCTCACAGGTTTTTTCTGTTATGCGTAAAGCATTTGATCGCTTTGGATTCTTAGAAGTAGAAACACCAATTTTGCAACCCATTCCGGGGGGAGCCACTGCTAGACCCTTTGTTACCCATCATAATGCCTTAGACATTCCGCTTTATTTGCGCATTGCCAATGAATTGTATTTAAAGCGTTTAATTGTGGGCGGATTTGATGGGGTGTTTGAGTTTGCCAAGGATTTTCGCAATGAAGGCATGGACAGAACCCACAACCCAGAATTTACAGTAATGGAATTGTATGTAGCATACAAGGATTATGAGTGGATGATGAACTTTACCGAGTCCTTACTGGAAGAAATCGCTCTAACGGTGTGCGGAACTACGGACATTAAAGTAGGTGACCAACAAATTTCACTGAAGGCCCCTTTTAAACGCATCAGTATGCGAGATGCAATCCTTGAACATACGGGATTCGATATCGCCGATAAAACAGAAGACCAACTTCGGGACATCTGTAAGCAATTGAATATAGATACTACGCCAGAGATGGGTAGCGGAAAATTAATTGACGAGATATTTGGAGAGAAATGTGAGCCGAAATATATTAATCCAACGTTCATTACGGAATATCCAATTGAAATGTCTCCGTTATGTAAACGTCACCGCACGAATCCTGCATTAACGGAGCGTTTTGAGTTGATGATTAATGGCAAAGAAGTAGCGAATGCGTATTCAGAATTAAACGATCCAATTGATCAGCGGGAGCGATTCGAGGCGCAATTGGCGCTCTCTGAACGCGGTGACGATGAAGCGATGTTTATAGACCAAGATTTTCTCCGCTCTCTTGAGTATGGGATGCCGCCAACTTCAGGCATCGGAATTGGAATGGATAGATTAGTGATGTTATTAACCGACAATCAATCGATTCAAGAGGTGTTATTTTTCCCTCAAATGCGCCCTGAGAAGCATGTAACCTTGTCGGAATTGGATCATCAGATTTTAAATGCATGTTCAGATGAGCCCGCGCCCTTAGCAGATATCCGCGCAAAGATTGACTGCAGCAATAAACAATGGGACTTAAGTGTGAAATTATTAACGAAGAACCAACTCCTAAAAGTAATTAAATTAGAGGAGGCACTTTATATTAAAAAAGCTTAGACAACCTTAAGGATTTCATCCAAGGCAAAGCCTTTTGAAAGTAAAAACCGGATAATTTTAGCACGTTTTTTGGGCCCTTCTGCCTCGTCTTTTAAGCTATTTTGTTTCTTTTGAAGCCACCGCTGAAGGTTAGCCTGGACATCTAATTTAGATAGCGAAGCAAGTGCTTGATTGATTAGGGGTTCAGCAATGTAGTGTGCTCTTAATCCGGACTTAATGCGCTGTACCCCCCATTGTTTAATGCGGCTTTTTCCCTGTACAAAGGCATCTACAAATCGAGCTTCATTTAAAAAGTTTTTGGAGATGAGGTGTTTGATAACAAGTGCAACCTGTTCGTCTGTGGCCCCTTTACGGTGTAATTTGGTTTTTATTTCAAACGCACTTCGCTCTTGATACGCACAAAAACGCTCCATTTCAAGAATAAACCGATGTGTATTACCCTCTATGGGCATTATACAGTTATAATTTCTTGTTGTTTGTCTACGAACTTATACTCTAAGATATGAAACGCGGTATTGGGTGTGATCGGAATCCAGGTTTTAAATTTAAAAAACCATTTCCATTGCATCGACCTAAACAACCCGCCTTTTTTAAAGTATCCCTCTAAGTACGGATGTACTTGCAACGACACATCTTTAATCCCACGATCTTGAATCATGTAGCCTAAGTTGTTTTCTATTTCTTCGGCGTAGAGAATACTTGCTTGGATTTCTCCGGTCCCGTTACATGTCGGACAAGACTCATTGGTTTCTATCTCGGTTACTTCACGAACGCGTTGTCTTGTAATCTCAACAACGCCAAATTTAGAAGGAGGAATGATGTTGTGCTTAGCACGGTCATTCTTCATGAATAATTTGATTTTATCGTATAAAATCCGATTATTCTCTCGGTCGTGCATATCGATGAAGTCGATACAAATAATCCCCCCCATATCTCTCAATTGGAGAATGCGAGCAATTTCTTCTGCGGCTTCAACATTAGTTGCCAAGGCATTGGATTCTTGACCATCTGATCCTTTTCGATTTCCACTGTTTACGTCAATTACATGCATTGCTTCGGTGTGCTCAATGATAAGATACCCACCACTGGGCATAGGTACTTTTTTACCAAAAAGCACCTTGATTTGCTTGTTAATGCCGTACCGTTCAAAAATAGGAATTCGTCCGTCGTATAGTTTTACAATGCTATTTTTTCCCGGTGCAATCTGTTGCACATAGGTAGAAATTTCTTCATACAACTCAGAAGAATTCACATGAACATTACTAAAATCGGCATTTAATAAATCACGTAAAATAGAGGAAGTGGTGTTTATTTCACCAAGAATTCGTTTTGGAGAATTACTGCCTTTCAGGTTTTTATATATCGAATCCCACTTTTCAAGCAATTGCGCCAAATCTTGTTGGATGTCTTCTGCGGTTTTGTTTTCAGCAACCGTACGAATAATTGCACCAAAATTCTTAGGCAACAATCCTTCCATCACTTCTTTCAAACGCTTTTTTTCTTCGTTTGAGCGTATTTTTTGAGAAACTGAAATCTTAGATGAAAATGGTGCTAATACGATATATCTACCCGCCAAGGTTATTTCTGAGGATAGTCGAGGGCCTTTAGATGAAATCGGTTCTTTCGCCACTTGAACCAACACAAACTGGCTGGAAGAAAGCAAACCATCAATTTTACCGTCTTTTTGTAGCTCAGCTTCAGGCTTGAAATATTGCAACGACGGAACACTTTGTTTTCCGCGCATTACTTCTTTAGTATATTTATTTAATGAATTAAAATTAGAGCCAAGATCTAAATAATGCAGGAATGCATCTCGATCGTAACCCACGTCTACAAAAGCCGCGTTAAGGCTAGGGGATAGTCGGCGAATTTTACCTAAATAAATATCACCCACAGCGAAATCTGAATTTCCCCGTTCTTCATGAAGCTCAATCAGCTTCCCTTCACGCAACAATGCCAGCCAAACACCATTCGGCCGAACATCTACAATAAGTTCTAAACTCAAGGGAGTATTTTTTGACTGTTAGTGCAGCCAAATAAGACTAACTAAAGAAATTATTTTTTCTTCTTGTGACGATTTTTTCTCAATCGTTTTTTACGCTTGTGCGTAGCCATCTTATGTCTTTTTCTTTTTTTACCGCTTGGCATGGTTCAATATATTTAAGTGTTGTAGAATCTATGTAAAACAAAAACTCCCAATAAAGGGAGTGCAAAGGTAAGCCAAATAAAAATTATTTGCAAAAAAAGGCTATTTAACCTTTACTTTGTTTTTTACTTGCTCTACAAATACTTTTGCTGGTTTGAATGACGGAATGTTGTGAGCAGGAATAATAATCGTAGTGTTTTTGGAGATGTTACGACCAGTTTTTTGCTTGCGCTCCCGTACCACAAAGCTCCCAAACCCTCGCAAATAAACGTTCTGACCATTTGTTAGCGACGATTTAATGAACTCCATCATAGATTCAACGGCACGCGACACCTCGTTGCGCTCCAATCCGGTTTCCTCTGAAATTTTCGCAATAAGATCTGCTTTAGTCATTTTTGATTGATGTTAATAAAGTGTGACAATTTGTAATTTCGCGGAACAAAAATAGCGCAGAAATCCACTAAATCGTTGATTTTTACTAAAAAATATATCAAAAAAAACGTAAATGGCTAATATTCAACGTGCAATCTTATCGTGGTACGACCAAAATAAACGCGAATTACCCTGGCGAACATCTAAAAACCCTTATTTTATTTGGATTAGCGAAGTCGTTTTGCAACAAACTCGCGTGGATCAGGGAGCTCCATTTTTCTATCGATTAACGTCCCTTTTTCCAAGCATTGAAGATTTAGCATCTGCTGATGAAAAAGATGTGCTGCTGGCCTGGAAAGGACTAGGATATTATTCTAGAGCAAGAAACCTGCATAAGGCCGCTCGGCAAATCATGGAAATGCACGACGGAGTCTTTCCAACAAAACATACGGAGTTAATTAAACTCGCCGGTATAGGCGGCTACACCGCGGCGGCGATAAGCTCTATAAGCTTTAACGAGCCCGTAGCTGCAATCGATGGAAATGTTGTTCGTATTGTTTCAAGGCTTTTAGATCTTCCTGGCCCGGTGGAATCAGCTCAAACCGCAAAAGTGATAAAGGAGTTTGCGAATGAAATACTTTCTATAAACCGACCGGGTGATTTTAATCAGGGGTTGATGGATTTAGGGTCCTTGATTTGTACACCAAAATCACCGGCCTGTACTGAGTGCCCTTTAATGGAGGTTTGCTTAGCAAGAGCCAATAATTCCCAACATCTCCGACCAGTTAAGAAACCGAAAAAAAAGGCCGTGAATCGGTTTTTAATCTTCAAAATACTTATAAATCAAGGTAAAATCCTGATGGAACAGCAGCAAAAAGGGTCTATTTGGGAAAATCTTTATCTGTTTCCATTTGACGAACACCATTCAGAAGAGGCATTTCTTTCTAAATTAGACCTTGAAAACAAGGTGTTGATAGACCCCTCGTTACACGTATTGAGTCACCAGCGCTTGAATTACGCGGTTCTTGTTTCTGAAAACAAACCACCTATCATGCATGGAAATTGGTTAAGCCTAGATGAGATTTACGACCTTCCAACGCCAATTTTAGTTCCGCGCATATTAACGCGTATAGAAAATCAATTGGCACCTTTATTTTAATGTTAATTTTGCACTATGATAGAACTTAAATACACCTCAACGGCTAAAGACGGCGTTCGTATTAGCATGGGACCCGAAGACAGCTTTAAAGAAAATGTCCTTTGGGACTACAATAAGGGAGTTCAGTGGGATGTTTTTGTTTCCCCGAAGTTGTTTAAAGAATCGCTAGAAAAACAACGAATCACCGGTTCCGAAATCTATCGATTGGTTCAGCACGAAACGACCACCTTGATTATGGATATTGAGGAGGATTTATTTGCACTTATTGAAGGAATCCTTTTAGCAGATTATCGGTTTGACCGCTTCTTAACAAAGAAAAAAACGCCAAAATTAACCACAATTCAAGTTCCGAAAACCCTATCAAAATCCGTCATGGCCCAACTAATGACAGTAAATAAAGCTGTTTTTTGGGTCCGCGACATGGTGAATCTACCCGTTTCTCATTTAAATGCGGTCGATTTTGCCAAGGAGATTAAGGCGCTTTGTGAAGCGAAACATTGTTCCGTAGACATACTCAATCACACAAAGATTAAAGCAATGAAGATGGGGGGGCTTTTAGCCGTTAATAAAGGGTCTGTTACCCCGCCAACCTTTACCGTAATTCATTATAAGCCTTCAAAACGCACGAATAAGAAGCCAATTGTATTAGTTGGAAAGGGCGTGGTTTACGACACAGGTGGCTTGAGCCTTAAGCCGACACCGGGAAGCATGGATTCTATGAAAAGCGATATGGCTGGGGCAGCAATGGTAGCTGGCGCGATTTATATGCTTTCTGAATTGGAGGTTCCCGTTGAGGTTATCGGCCTTATCCCAGCAACCGACAACCGTCCAGGTGGAGAGGCATATGCGCCAGGAGATATAATTAAAATGTTTAATGGCTCTACTGTAGAAGTGTTAAACACCGACGCTGAAGGCCGAATGATTCTTGCTGATGCCTTGTCATATGCAGATAAATTTAATCCGGAATTAGTATTGAGTACCGCTACGCTTACAGGTGCGGCCTTAAGAGCGATTGGAACTACGGCGTCTATTGCTATGGGTAACGCTGATCCTTCGGCGATAGAACAACTGCAAACCTCGGGCCTTGAAACGCATGAGCGCGTAGTTGCTTTTCCATTTTGGGACGACTATTTAGAGCCAATGAAATCAGATATTGCTGATTTAAAGAATATAGGAGGCTCAGATGCGGGAATGATTACCGCTGGAAAATTCCTTGAGACCTTTGTTAAAGCGCCATACATTCATTTAGATGTTGCGGGTCCTACATGGCTTGAAGCCCCAAAACATTACCGTCCGAAAGGCGGAACAGGCTATGGCGTTCGGCTACTATTCGACTTCATTATAAATTATCCGAAATGGACAAAGAACAAAACAACAAAATGAAGATAGGAATTACCTGCGGCGACCCAGCGGGGATTGGGCCAGAACTTATTGTTAAAATGTTTGCAGACCACCGCTTGCTGCAAGAGACAACGATTATAGCCTATTGTCCTTTATTCTTGATTAATAAGTGGAAAAAACAATTAGGAGCGGAAGAATTACCTGTTCAAACAATTCAAAACATTAGCCAGGCGCAATTAGGTAAATTGAACGTAGTAAGCCCTAAGGAAAACATAGAAGTTATTGAAGGAAAGCCCACAGAGTCCTCGGCTAAAATAGCATTATGGGCATTGGAAAAATCCGCCGAAGATTTAGCAGCAAAAACACTAGATGGTATTGTTACCGCTCCGGTATCAAAACAAAACATACACGCTATCACCCCGGGGTTTACAGGACACACGGAATATTATAATGAACGATTTAAAGCAGAAGGAGCCTTAATGGTGCTTTGTGAAGAGCGCTTAAAGGTGGCGTTAGCTACGAATCACATCGCAATCAAAGATATTCCGGCTGCAGTTGTTAAAGACACGGTTGTTGGGGCAATTAAAAACCTTGACTTAATGCTGAGACAGGATTTCAACATTATTAAACCAAAAATTGCTGTTCTTGGACTTAATCCACATGCGGGAGAATCGGGAACAATTGGGTTAGAGGAAATGGAGCAAATCTCACCAGCAATTAGCAATGCAAAAAACGCCGGCATTTTGGCTTTTGGTCCGTATTCTGCTGATGGTTTTTTTGGTGCGGGTCGTTGTTTTGAGTTTGATGCCGTGTTGGCAATGTACCACGACCAAGGGCTAACAGGGTTCAAAGCAATTGCATTTGATGGCGGAGTTAATTACACCGCAGGCCTATCAATCATTAGAACTTCTCCTGGACATGGCACCGCATTTGATCTGGCCGGAAAAGGTGAAGCATCAGATGAAGGAATGCGTAACGCATTGTATTTAGCAATCGATGCGGCTAGAAATAGACATGGTTTTAAATTAAATAATTCAAACCCATTGGGCTTTACTGCAGGTCATAAGGAATCGGAAGGGATTGCTTAAACAACGTTCTTTGGGCAATTCAAAAAAATGCAGTACCTTTACACCCGCCTTTTTCATCATGCTAAAAAGTAGTCCATACATACTGCAGTTTTCGGGGTTGAAACTTGGCAACCACAGCTTCGAGTTTTTACTGGAAGCATCGTTCTTTGATTCTTGTGAGAATTTTGGAGTCCAAAAAGGAAGCGGGATAGCCAAGGCTGATTTGGAAAAGAAAGAGACCATGATGTTGCTTTCTTTGACGCTTAATGCAACACTTGAAGTTTTATGTGATCGGTGTAACGAAAACATGAGTCTCGACGTAAATGGACACATGGAGTTGATTTATAAATTTGGCACGGAGGAATCATTAGATGAATCCTTAGTTATTCTTCCGCCAGACAGTTATCAGATTGACATGTTTCAGCCCGTGTATGAACTTCTAGTGGTTTCCTTGCCTTCGAGGTTCATTCACCCAAATGATGGGTGTAACCCGGAAGTATTAAGGTTTTTAAATACACCTCCACCGTCACAAGAAAAAAAGATTGAACTTGACCCGAGATGGTCAGCATTGAATAAATTAAATTAAATTAAATATAACAAGTAAAAATGGCACATCCTAAACGTCGTATTTCTACCACACGAAGAGACAAAAGAAGAACCCATAAAAATGCAGTTGCTGCAAATGTTGCAACTTGTCCTACTACAGGTCAACCACATTTATTTCATCATGCACACTGGCACGAAGGTAAACTATATTACAAAGGGAAGGTCGTAGCAGAGAAAGAAGAGGCAGCAGCATAATCACCTCTCAATGAATATTGGATTAGATGTTTCTGGCGGTGATTTTGCGCCGAAGGTAAATCTATTGGGCGCTGTTCAAGCAAATCAAGCATTGAATGGGAAATCTCGTATTTTCCTTTTTGGTGACGAAACTGAAATACGTGACGGACTCGCTTCGTTGGCGGAAAACCCTGCGGATTTCGAAATTATTCACTCGCCTGAAATCATTGGAATGGAAGACCACCCAACTCGGGCCTTTTCTAGAAAACCAAATGCATCTATTGCCATTGGTTTTGATTATTTGAGTGAGGGCAAAATAGATGTTTTTTCCAGCACAGGAAATACCGGTGCAATGTTGGTTGGAGCAATTTACAAGATTAATACGATTCCAGGGGTTATTAGACCCTGTATTACAGCAACTATTCCGTGCATCAATGGAAAAAAATCAGTTTTATTGGATGTGGGATCTAATGCGGATTGCAAGGTAGATGTACTGTATCAATTTGCAGAATTAGGCTCCTTGTACGCTGAACACATATTAAAAATAGAACAACCGAGAATAGGGCTGTTGAATATTGGCGAAGAAGAATCAAAAGGAAACCTTTTAACACAAGCAGTTTACAAGTTGCTCCAAGACTCAGATTCAATTAATTTTATCGGGAATGTTGAAGGTAGAGATATATTTACAAATAAGGCAGATGTCATTGTTTGTGATGGCTTCACCGGTAATATCGTGTTAAAAGAAGCCGAAGGGTTTTATAATATGGTAAAAGCTAGAGGTATTGACGACGATTATTTCAATTTGTTTAATTTTGAGAATTACGGTGGTACACCGATACTTGGAGTAAAAGGAAATGTGGTGATAGGCCATGGGTCCAGTAACGAAACTGCTGTATTAAATATGATTCTACATGCCCACCAAGTTGCTGAAAACAAGTTGTCGGTCAAAATCACTAAAGCATTTAAATAATGAGTAAAGTTTACGCGGCTATTACAGGAGTTCAAGGGTATGTTCCAGAAGATATTCTTTCGAACGAAGAATTAGCGAAAATCGTTGATACTTCTGATGAATGGATTACAACCCGAACGGGCATTAAAGAGCGTCGCGTAATGAAGAATGGAGCTTCTTCAGACATGGCTGCTAAAGCGGTTGAAGGACTCTTAAAAAAAACAAATACAGACCCACTAGATATTGAGTTAGTAATTCTAGCCACAGTTACTCCAGATTATCCCTTTCCAAGCACAGCGAATGTGTTGTGCGACAAAACAGGCATGACAAATGCTTGGGGATATGACTTAATTGCGGCTTGTTCAGGATTTATTTACGCAATTTCCACCGCAGCACAGTTTATTGAAACAGGACGATATAAAAAAGTGGTTGTGGTTGGGGTTGATAAAATGACCTCGATTTTAGATTATGAGGACCGCACAACGTGTGTGATTTTTGGCGATGGGGCCGGTGCCGTTTTGATAGAGCCAAATCATGAAGGAATGGGCATTCAAGACTTTATTCTGCGCAGCGATGGTTCAGGAAGAGAATACTTGTTACAACCAGCAGGGGGATCGGTTAACCCCGCAAGCATTTATACAGTTGAAAACAGAATGCACTATGTTAAACAAGAAGGAAAACAGGTGTTTAAATTTGCCGTAACCAACATGGCTGAGGTTTCCGCTGAAATCATGGAAAAAAACAATTTAAGCAGCGACGATGTGGCTTGGTTAGTGCCTCATCAGGCTAATTTACGCATCATCGATGCAACGGCTAACCGAATGGGCCTGCCCAAAGAGAAGGTGATGATTAACATTCAAAAATATGGTAACACCACAGCTGGAACCCTCCCGCTTTGTTTGTGGGATTATGAGAAACAATTGAAAAAAGGAGATAATATTATTTTGAGCGCCTTTGGAGGTGGATTTACTTGGGGCGCAGTGTATATTAAATGGGCATATAATTCTTAATTTTGTAACATGAATAACGAAGAAATTAAAGACCTAATCAAACTAGTTTCTAAGCTTGGTCTGGGAAAAGTTGAAATTGAAAAGGATGGATTTAAGATTAACATTAAAGGGCCAAACATGGTTCCGTCTGGAGTTTACATGGCGCCGCAAGTAGCAGCGCCAGTAATAAACAACGCGCCAACGCCCGCCCCCGTGGCTAACACGAGTGAGCCTGTTGTTTCAACTCCTTCGGAAAGCAGCTCAACCATTACGATTAAATCCTCAATGATCGGAACCTTTTATCGGTCATCAAGCCCAGATAAACCAGCGTTTGCAGAAGTTGGTTCAGAAATCAAAAAAGGAGATAAAATTTGTATTATTGAGGCAATGAAATTGTTCAATGAAATCGAATCCGAAGTGAGCGGTAGAATTGTGAAAGTGCTTGTGGATGACGCTACACCCGTAGAATTCGATCAACCCTTGTTCTTGGTTGAACCTGCATAACTAACACATATGTTTAAGAAAATTCTAATTGCTAATCGTGGTGAAATTGCCATGCGGGTTATTCGTACCTGCAAAGAAATGGGAATTAAAACAGTAGCTGTATATTCTACTGCAGATAAAGATTCGCTACCCGTTAGGTTTGCCGACGAAGCGGTTTGTATTGGACCTCCCGTAAGTTCAAAGTCATATTTATCCATCCCTAATATAATAGCAGCAGCAGAGATTACAAATGCTGATGCTATTCATCCAGGTTATGGTTTCCTCTCTGAAAACGAAAAGTTTTCAAGGGTATGTCAAGAGCATGGCATCAAATTTATCGGCGCCCTTCCAGAACAAATTGCGGCCATGGGAGATAAAGCAACGGCTAAAGCAACGATGATAGCAGCCGGAGTACCTTGTATTCCAGGTTCCGTAGGACTCTTGAAAGATGTTGCTGATGCAAAAGAAAATGCTACCCGTATTAAATATCCTGTTATTCTTAAGGCAACAGCCGGTGGAGGGGGTAAAGGCATGCGCATTGTTTGGAAGGAAGACGATTTACAAGAGGCCTGGGATTCCGCCAGACAAGAAGCTGCCGCGGCTTTTGGGAACGATGGTGTGTACATGGAAAAGTTCATTGAAGAGCCTCGTCACATAGAAATTCAAATCGCTGGAGACCAGTTCGGTAACGCGTGTCACCTTTCAGAAAGAGATTGTTCCATTCAACGAAGACACCAGAAATTAGTGGAAGAAACTCCCTCGCCTTTTATGACCCCAGAGCTTCGGGATAAAATGGGTGAGGCAGCCATTAAAGCGGCAAAAGCCGTTCGCTATGAAGGTGTTGGTACCGTTGAATTTCTTGTAGATAAGAATCGTGATTTTTATTTCATGGAAATGAACACACGAATCCAAGTAGAACACACCATTACGGAAGAGGTTATAAACTTTGATTTGGTAAAAGAGCAAATAAAATTAGCAGCCGGAGAGAAAATATCCGGAAAAAATTACACCCCGATTCTTCATGCAATTCAATGCAGAATTAACGCAGAAGACCCCTACAATGATTTTAGACCCTCCCCAGGTAAAATTACAGACTATCATTCGCCAGGAGGCCACGGAGTGCGAATAGACACCCATGTTTATGCGGGCTATACCATTCCCCCAAATTATGATTCCATGATTTCAAAGTTAATTGTGGTGGCTCAAACGCGAGAAGAGGCTATACTAAAAATGCGGAGAGCACTAGATGAATACATAATCCAAGGAGTTAAAACAACGATTCCATTTCACCAAAAACTAATGCAAGACCCCAAATTTATTGAAGGGGATTTTACCACAAAGTTCATGGAAACCTTCGTTTTGTAAAATCAAAACGTTAACTAACTTTCGTTATTTCGGGGTATTTGTTTTCTGTATTTTAAGACACAAGTATATTTTAATAATCCGGTGGAACAGTAAGATTTACCTATAAAAGTATCTGTAACCCAATTGAGGTTTTGGAACAAAAACAAATAATTACGGGTCACATTAATTTATTAAGATAAAAATAATAGCAACCATTGCAAAAACGTTTCGTTTTGTTGTCGTTTTGAGTTATTTTTATCAAAAATTTGACCTATGCGACTACGGCTACTTCTAATTATATCTGTAATTCTTACTATTCAAACGAATATTTCGTTTGCTCAAGCGTATTGTAATAATCCGCTGGGAAGTATTGCTCCTAATATGGCTTGGCAGTATCAGACCCATTCTTCATTGGGTTTTTACACATTTAACGCCACTGCAGGTTGTACCTATCAATTTACTTATTGTAATAGTATTGCTCCATCTGCATCATACAGTGGAGACCCTTATATTACGGTTGCAACCGGCCCAGTAAGCGGCGCCCTGACCACAAACGATGATTATTGTGGTCTTGGTTCTTATTTGTCGTGGACGGCGCCGTCAACAGGGTTGTTTTATTTTAACGTTGGCAATTGTTGTTCGCCGCAGTGTGGCAATATTTCTCCTCGAACTTTTGGTTATCGTTCTACCAATTGTGCCGGTGGAGTAACTCCACCAACAAGCATTACAGCAAGCGCTGCAACGATTTGTGCAGGACAAAGTGTAACATTAACCGCTAATGGTGCAATGGGAACACAGTTTTGGTACACAGGGTCGTGTGGCGGAACTCAAGTAGGAACGGGCGCTACGTTAACGGTAAGCCCAAACACTACGACTACATATTACGTAAATAATAACAGTGGCGGACAATTTAGCCCAAGTTGTGCAACGATTACAATTACAGTAAACCCGTCTCCCCAAGCGCCTTCTGTAAATGGTAATTTGGTGCTCTGTGGGCCAGGAAGCACGGTGTTAACGGCTTCAGGGGGGCTAGCAACTTACAATTGGTATGCTAATGCTGCCGGCTCAACACTGCTTGGCACAGGCGCAAGCTTTACAACGCCTGTTTTAAATACGACTACAACATATTATGTCAATACTCAACAGGCAGGGAATTTTGGAGTTGGTTCACAGACATTCAATTTTACAGGAGGCCCTCAATCGTTCACGGCGCCGGTAACCGGTACGTATACGTTCGATTTATATGGTGCCCGTGGAGGAAATGTAACAAGTTATTATCCAACAAACGGTGGCCTCGGGGGTAGAGCACAAGGTACAACAACGTTAAACGCAGGACAAGTAATCAATGTGTATGTTGGTGGACAAGGACAAGACCGTATGGGAAATCATCCCTACGGCAACTGTGCTTTCGTTCCGGGTGGTTGGAATGGCGGCGGTGCGAATCGAAGCGCTGGAAATGGTACTCCCGGAGG
>CANHSL010000059.1 GCA_947463385.1 Flavobacteriales bacterium | reverse complement strand
GGGATGTATGTTCGTTTAGCCTTCGCTGTAGCGGCTCATCTTGAACCAGAGATTTTAATTGTAGACGAAGTGTTGGCAGTGGGGGATGTAGATTTTCAAAAAAAATGCATCGGGAAAATGAAGGATGTGGCCAGTGCAGGAAGAACAGTACTTTTTGTTAGTCACAACATGGAAGCGGTTAAGAATCTGTGTTCTCGTGCCCTTCTCTTGGAGCATGGTACGATTGTTTCAGAAGGCAGCCCTTCCCACGTAATAGAAACGTATCTTAATAACCGAAATAAAGCAGACTGGGGTCGTGCTTACACGGAACTTGAAGCGCCTGGCAATGAATTTACACGCTTGAAATCGATAGCGCTTAAACCGATGCGTGAAGACGGTAAACCAATGATTACGGTAAAAAGCTCCCTGGAAATAAACATAAGTTTTTGGAATTATGTAGAAGACTTAGTGGCTAATCTTAGCCTGCACCTATATGCCGCCACAGGAGAATGCGTGTTCAATGTGATTACCCAATTGCCACCACCTACTATTGGTGTTGGTCTTCACCATGCGCGCTGTGTGATTCCAAAAGAATTACTAAATACAGGAGTATTTTATGTATCTTTCATGCTGGTCCAAGATACGGCAAAGCCGCTTTTTAACTTTGACGAGGTATTAACGTTTGAGGTGGAGGAAGAACGAGAAAACACCAATTGGCATGGTAAATTTCCGGGATTTGTTCGGCCGAATATTGATTTTAAAATTAACGCATGATTCCCGTAACCAAATCGTTTTTACCGCCCTTGGAGGAATACACGGCTCAAGTGCAGAGAGCTTTTGACAACGGTTGGTTGACCAATCGAGGGGCCTTGGTTCTGGAATTAGAGGACAAACTCACGGAGTATTTGAATCTTGACCAATCGAGAATTCTCCTCATGAACAACGGAACGATTCCCTTACAAATTGCATTGAAGTGTTTGGCGCAGGGAGGGGAAGTCATTACCACACCATTCTCGTATGTCGCGACAACCTCTGCGATTGTTTGGGAGGGGTGTACGCCCGTGTTTGTGGATATTCATCCGGAATACCTAACCATTGATGAAACCAAAATCGAGGCAGCCATCACAGAAAAAACTACCTGTATACTCGCGACCCACGTGTTTGGGAATCCCTGCAACGTAGAAGAAATAGAACGAATTGCCAAGAAGCATAACCTGAAGGTGATATATGACGGTGCACATGCCTTTGGAGTTAGCTACCAAGGGCAAAGTATTTTTGAATATGGGGATGTAACTACGTGCAGTTTTCACGCCACGAAATTGTTCCATACCGGAGAGGGAGGCGCGATTTTCTGTAAAGATCCCGACTTGTTTCATAAGCTATACTACAGTCACAATTTTGGCCATGATGGTCCTTTAGCATTTCATGGACTTGGAATCAATGGGAAGATGAGTGAAATGCAAGCGGCCATGGGTTTGGCGGTTTTACCGCATATGTCGGAGATCTTGGAGGAACGAAGCCGAGTGGTATCTTGGTATAGTGAATACTTGAAAATGGATTCGCTAGTACGTATTAACATTAGAAAAGAAACCAATTGGAATACAGTATATTATCCAGTGCTGCTTGAATCTGAAAATCAATTAATTGAAGTGCAAAAATCCTTACAAACTGCTGAGGTATTTCCACGCAGGTACTTTTATCCATCGCTTACCCAGTTACCCTACGTTCACCAAAGCACCTGCGAGATTGCTTCGGATATCTCTTCACGGATTTTATGTTTACCGTTATTTTACGGGTTGAGTGAAAAAGATGTAAAGGGCATTGCCTCGATTTTTAATAATTTTTAATTTAGAATTCATGGTCATTGTAGGAGCAGGAGGGCATGCATTAGAAGTGTTAAATGAGCTAAAACAGGTGAATCAACCGGTTAGTGCCTTTTATGATGAGATTAATTTTCATGTGAATGAGTTATTCGGTATCCCTGTACTTCATGAACTTGATGCATTACCCATGGAGCCATTTATACTTGGCGTTGGAAAACCGGAGTTAAGACGTCAGTTATTTGAGCAGCTTATTGGGAAACTTTCCGTGGCCTCCGTGATTTCAGCGACTGCCCAAGTGAGTGATCTTGGAGTGAAACTTGGAGAAGGACTTAACCTGATGCATCACGTGTATGTCGGACCAAATGTTATTCTTGGCGATGGTACCCTAGTCAATGCCAAATCTAGCATTCACCACGATTCTAGAATCGGCTCATTCTGTGAAATTTGTATTGGTGTCTCTATTGCTGGACGCTGCACCATTGGAAACGAGGTGTTTATTGGCATGGGAGCATTGATTCTGCCTGGGGTAACGATTGGAGATAAGGCCATCATTGGGGCAGGGGCGGTGGTGACAAAAGATGTCCCAGCGGGAGTTACAGTTAAAGGGGTGCCAGCAAAGTGAGAAAACAGACGCCGAAGATATTAATCATTGGGGATATGCCGGGATGGGCGTTTGACAATATTATAAAATTTGTTTACACTCAGTTAAAAAGTGATTTTGATTTCTATTATGACTATACCATTTATAATCCTCGAATAAACTCACAAATTAATTCTGACATATCACTAAAAGAGTATAATCATCATCATGGAAATAATTACAGAAAAGTTATTCCGTTTCAACGCATTCCAATAATAAGGGCGTTTATTTATTATAGCATTCGATATTTAAATAAATTCGGTTTTCTTTCATTTGATGAAGAAGGCAGAACAAGGAAAGTACGAAAGGATAACAGATATGATCTTGTTGTTTTCTTAGATTTTTATATGGACAAGGATGCTGATTTTGATCATGTTCAATACAACAAAAAAATCAAAGGAATATATACAGATGGATTTCCACCAAAAGGAATTCAACTATTGGCAACAATTAGTATAACCGAGTTTTGCAGTCAGTATTTGAATGATGCAGATGCAATTGTTACGGGTGCTCCATCTATTGCAGCATTTTATAAAAAAAACGCTAATATCCCGTTTTTTTTTGCCAACATGGCCTATGATGAATCTGTTTTTAAACCAATGAATCGCTCAGAAGAAACCGATTTTGTAATTGGTTGGACAGGTAACCCGAACAGGGAATTCAAAGGGTTTCATTCTGTTATTCTTCCGGTTGTCGAAAAATTACAAAAGGAAGGCTATCCGGTAGTCCTAAAAACTCAGTTTGAAGGCAGCATTGAATCACTGGCTTTTTTCTGGCAGGGTGTTGATCTTGCGATAATCGCCTCAGAGGCTGATGCCGGTCCATCCATGTTTATGGAAGCTAGCCTTTGTGGTGTACCCAGTGTAAGCACGCGTATTGGTATGCCGGCTCACCTTATACGTGACGGAGAGAATGGCCTTTTTTGTGAAAGGAATGTAAAAGATACCTTTTCAAAAATCGCATTTCTCATTGATAATCCGGAAGTTCTGAAAAGCATGAAAGCATCTATCAGAAAAGACTACATTGAGAAATTGGGGGTGGAAGTCCAGGTCAAGAACTGGATGAATATGTTTAATGAACTGATTGAAAAATGAAAAGGATTATTCATCAACTACTTAGTAAGTGTGGTTATCAAATTTCAAAAAAAGTAGATTCACAACCATTTTTATATCAATCTCAGTTATCAAATTTGTCTGAACTTCGGCGAAGGGGTGCATCTATTGGAGAAAATGTTGACATATTGGATAATTGTATTATCGACCCGGATCACTGTTTTCATATTAAGATTGGCAACAATGTAACTTTTGCTCCCAATGTTCATGTATTAGCACACGATGCAAGCACTAAAAAATTCATCGGATACACCAAGGTGAAAAATACAACAATAGGGAATAATGTATTCGTTGGTGCTGGTTCGTTAATACTACCGGGAGTAAAGGTTGGAGATAATGTGATTATAGCAGCAGGCAGCGTTGTTATAAAAGATGTTCCTGATAATACCGTTTTTGGAGGTAATCCCGCAAAACAAATCTCAACCACTTCGACTTACCTTGAAAAAATGAAAGAATCTATGAAAAGTGACAACACATTTTCAGATGAATATGTTTTTCAAAACCTAAATAAAGATAGAATTAGTGAAAGAGTAAATTCTACGAATTTTCATAAAACTATCTTTATTCCTTAATACTTTTTGAATTATGAATCTACCTTGGATAGAAAGTCCTCTTTTTGAATCAATCCTAAGTGATAAGAAATTGAATAATGAAGAAACTACATTGTGTCGTGATTTCAATGTAAATGGATTTGTCATTATAAAAAATTTGATTTCATCTGACAGCGCTGATGTGATTATTTCGGCTATTGATTCCTACTTTCCAAAAGATATTAATGCTGAAACCAATCGTAAACAAGATTTGTGGACAAGTGTTCCGGTAGTTAAGGCGTTGGCTTGTAACCCAAAAATTCTTGCTACACTAAAACTGCTGTATGGTCGGGAAACTTTTCCGTTCCAAACTCTAAATTTTAAATATGGTTCACAACAAAAAATTCATTCTGATAGCATTCATTTTAGTAGTATCCCAGAAAGATTTATGTGCGGTGTATGGGTTGCCTTAGAGGATACCAATTCTGAGAACGGACCCTTACTGTACTATCCTAAATCTCATAAAGAGCCTATTTACAGTTATCAAGACATTGGAATACCTACAGATAATCCCGGCGATGGCGATGGTCTCAAGAAAGGAGGTGGTTATACCAATTACGATAAGTATGAGGAATTTATAGAAAAATTAATCAGTGCCAAAGGCTATCAGGAAAAAGAACTTCATTTGAGTAAAGGAGATGTTCTTATTTGGTCTGCTAATCTATTACATGGTGGTAAGAAAGTGCTTGATGTTTCCAGAACAAGATGGTCGCAGGTCACACATTATTATTTTGAAGATTGTGTTTACCTTACCCCAATGTGGTCAAACATGACTACACATGAACTATTTCTTCGTGAACCTAAGAATATTTACACGAGCAAAACTGTTCAAAATCAAATAAACGGAAAAGAATTTAAAAAACTATTCGCTGGCAATAGTCGAAACTTCATTAGTCAGAAGGTAGATCCATCCCTTTTAAAACATTTAAGTTTAAGTGAGTTGTCAGTGATCGTTAAAGACCGTATTAAACGCATTTTCAAAAAGTATTAATTTTGAAGCAGTATCTTATACAACTTATTGGAGAGATTTACTACTTGGCAGGAAAAATATATGGAACTTTTCATACGAATGAAAATCAGTTGTTTTTCATTTTTCCTCTTTCATCTATTGGTGGAGCAGAGTTAGTTCACTTAGATATTGTCAAGGCAATTAAAAATAAGAAAAAAGAGATTGTTATTTGGTATCGACACAATCCATGGATGAAAGGCCGATCTTCTCAAGATTATGTTTTAGAAGCAGAATTTAAAAAGCAGGGGGTATTCTGGTTTTTTGAGGATAAAATAAAAGGACAATTTGAAAACTGGAATAAGAGATTTTATCAAGGCTTTTTATTTAAATGCATAAACAAAAAGGACAAAATGGTAATAATCAGAAATGGAGATTCAGACTTCAAAAAAATGATTGCCAAACACAAAATAAAATTTAAACTTTTTATCGTAACTCATAATGCCTATGCTGAACTTGAAAGTGATGATGGTATTGCTAAATATCTTGACCTCGATATGAGCGATCAAATCTCTCAGAGGATTTTAATAACAGATTCGTTGTCAGATGTTATCGACAAAACATATGATAAGCAGAATAAAGTTAACAACGTAAAAGAAGTAATCATTTATAATGCTGTAACAATTCCTAAAACATTTGCACACAAAGAAAAAAATCGGTTAGATGTCCTATTTGCCGCAAGAGACTCTTATGAAAAACAATTCAGTTTGGCTTATGAAATTGCTAGAAGCTGTTCAATTGAGCATATTCATTTTCATTTTGTAGGACCAAAACCGGAAAAATATCAAAAATTAAAAAATGCAACTTTTTATGGCGAAATTAAGGATCAAGAAAAAATGGCAAGCTTGTACAATAAATGCCATGTTTTTCTTCTAACATCGCTGAGCGAGGGATTTCCACGTTCTATTGCAGAAGCAATGGCTAATGGAGCTGTAATTATTACAACAGATGTTGGATCAATTAAGGATCATGTGTCCGAAAAAAATGGATTGATTATTAAGACAAATAATACAGAGACTATTTTAAAAGTTCAAGAATACTTAGGTTTATTGAAAAATAATTCTGAATTATTGATAAAAATTTCAGATTACAACAGGGAATATGCAATGGCAAATTTTGCTTATTCCCAATTTGAAAAAAAGTATAATGAATTGTTATCCCTTGGTTAGTGTAATTATTCCGAATTACAACCATGCGCCTTTTTTAAAGGAACGCATCGATTCTGTGTTAAATCAAAGTTACAGGAACTTCGAGGTGATTCTCCTGGACGACTACTCAACCGACAACAGTCGAGAAATCATAGAAAGCTATCGAGGACATGAGAAAATCAGCCATATTGAGTTCAACACAATGAACAGCGGTAGCACGTTCAAACAGTGGGAAAAAGGCATTAATATCGCTAAGGGTGAATGGATTTGGATTGCGGAGAGTGATGATGTGGCTCACAATAACTTTCTATCTATTTTAACACAGTATTTGACAGATAACGCGTCTATTGTTTTTTGCAGATCTCAAATCATTACTGAAAATGGAGAAAAATTAGATGAATTTAACCCTTCAAATAATGAAGTGGCTGTTTCATTTGATTTGAAAGGAGATTTATTCGTTGAGCAAAATATGATCCTTAACAATTCGATTTCTAATGCAAGTTCAGTGATTTTTAGTAGAAATAAATACTTAAAGGAAGTTTCAATTCCTCCATATTATAAATTATCAGGTGACTATTTGGCGTATCTTCAACTTAGCAAAAATAGTAATGTGATTTTTGAATCACGAGCCCTGAATTTTTATCGCATTCATAGTAATACTGTGAGAAATAGGCATGTTAATAAGACGCCAAAGGAGGCTATTAATAATGTTAAATTTCTCATTAAAAATTACCCTTATATTAAGAAACAGATATTTGACAAGTGGATTTTTAATTTGGCGAGTAATGAGTATCAATTTGAACGTATAATTGATCAATTAATGATATACTATTTCCTCTTTAAGGAAGGTCAGCTCTTGTATTATTTGAAATCGAAATATAATAATGCTAATTAAAAGAAAACTTAATCAATTTCAATTCATCAAATTCGGTCAACGATTTGATATTACTATTGTTGATGATGTGTTCCCATTTCACATTAGTCCTTGGAGAAATACTGAATATTTATCATTGGCCGACCATTTCAAAACAAGAATTTATTCAGATGGAATAGAAAAAAACAAACTATTACCCGAAGGAATTTCCTACCAAACGGCATTACGAGACTTTAGAAAAAAATTCCCTAAATCAAAAATCTATTCAAGGAAACTAAGATTATTTTCACCAATAAACACAGAGTTAGTATATGTATTATTTTTGGGATACTTGAGGCAATATTTTAAGCACATTAAAAAACATAATCTAAATCTTGTTTTTAATCTTTACCCTGGCGGTGGATTTGATGTTAATGATGAGTCTGTAAAGTTATTACTGACCGAGATGAAAAATTACAAAAATTTAAAGGGTATTTTTGTCAATCAAAAATTCACGTTTAATTACTTAGTAAATGAACTTAAAGTGCCCGATAATTTAATATTGTTAGCAAACGAACCCATCTTACCAAATTACTACCATCACGTTACTATTTCTGACAAAAGATGGTATAACATAGATAAAGATACTTTCGACATTGCATTTGTTGCCAATAAATACATGCCAATGGGCATAGACAAGGGTTTTAACGTATTTATTGAATATGCGGAATTACTAAGTAGTAAATACGAGTTCGTTAGATTTCATGTTGTAGGTGGATTTACAAAAGAGGATATTACTCAAAGTAATAATACAACCAATTTTACTTTTTATGGGTATAGTGACTTTGAGTTTTTTAAGAAATTTTATGCGGAAATAGACCTTTTTGTATCCCCAAACAAACCCTTTGCAAAAGGAGGGATATTTGATGGTTTTCCTTTGGGTACATCAATTGAGGCAGGCATTTGTGGTTCGGTTGTTATGATGTCAGATTTATTAAATGAAAATGAATGCTTTGTTGATAATCATGATTTTTTATTGATAAATAATGAAATTGATGAAATGCTTCGAAAAACTGATAGATTAATTAGCAATCCAGAGATTATGCAAAGTTTTGTCGAGAATTTCCGTGAGTCAATTTTTAAATTCTCCAACAACAACATTGCGCTAACAAAAAAAAACAATTTTATCAAGAACGTTTTAAAAGAAATCAAATGATTTCGGTTATAATTCCAAATTATAACCATGCATTATTTTTGCACGAGAGGCTTGATTCTGTTTTGAATCAAACGTATTTGGATTTTGAAGTAATTATTTTGGATGATACATCATCTGATGAATCTTTAGAGATAATTAGAGGCTACAAAAGTCATCCGAAAGTGCAATCGATTTTGGTAAATGATGTAAATTCAAGCTCACCTTTCAAACAATGGGTCAAGGGAATCGAACTAGCTAAAGGCGATTTGATATGGATTGCGGAAAGTGATGATGAAGCTGATTCTAAGTTTTTAGAAAAAATAGTACCGTATTTTGAAGATCCTGAAGTCGATTTGGTTTTTTCCGATTGTAAAATTATCAACGAAAAATCAGAAATTGTTCATGAAAATAATACATGGATTCATGACCCTTCATTGGACATTGGTTTTCAGAATAAAATATGGGAAGGTCAAAACTTTCTTGAGGATTATCAACGCTACCGCAATTTTGTGTCCAATGCCTCTTCCGCTGTATTTAGAAAAGACGCACTTGATACTAACTTACTGCTAAAAATACAAGCATATGATTATTCTGGTGACTGGTTGTTCTGGAATCATTTAGCATTAAAAGGAAGAGTAGCATTTATTCCACAGTCTTTATGCAGTTGGAGATTGCATGATGTTACTACCAGAAGTATAGCTGATTTAACAAAAGACATTAATCGTTTAAATGAAGCTAGTCTCGTAATATATGAAACCAATCAAGTGCTTGAAAAGAAACCCCTATTATCAAATTACAGTTGGGTTTTAGATTGGTGGTTAAGACGATATTCTTATAGAAATCTATGGAATAGAAATTATATCGTTCCTTCACTACCTTTTAGTCGGTTATATATCTTATTTTACTGGAAATTGTTAAGGCGTACCTGTAAAGAAGTTTTCTTTTCTTTAAAAAGTAAATTAACATGATCCCAAAAAAAATTCATTATTTCTGGTTCAGCAACGAACCCTTTCCTGAGAACATTCAGCGTTGCATGGATTCTTGGAAGAAAGTAATGCCGGATTATGAAATTATCAAATGGGATTTAACCAATACACCCATGGAATGTGACTTTGCCCAAAAAGCCATGAGGGAACAACAATGGGCCTTTTTATCCGATTACGCCAGATTGAGAATTTTGTATGAACAGGGGGGGATTTATTTGGATACGGACATGCTCGGAATAAAGCCCTTAGGTGATTTGTTGAATGAACAAGCATTTTGGGGTAGGGCGAACAACGGCATGGTGGAGCCAGTAGTCATAGGTGCTGTCAAAAATCACCCTACGATTAAGGCGTGCCTTGATGTATATTTGAACAAAAAAACGGAAAGCACATACAAGGAAATTCCACTTGAAATTCGCCCTGTATTTACTGCCCTTGGTTTGGATGAGGATAACCATTCTACGCAACACGTGGGAGCTAATACCATTTACAGTTACGACTATTTTTGTCCAATGCCCTTTGAACAAGCTGATAGTCAGGATCCATTGAGCTTCAAAACTCAAAACACCTATGCCATTCATTTATGGAACGCCGCTTGGTTTGATCCCTTTCGTTTTTTCTGGAATGGACGGCCCAAGAAAGGCTGGCAAGCAGTGTGGAAAACGGCTCGAAAGAATCCATTTCAAGGCTGGCAGTTTTATCGAAATGTTGCATACCACATGAAATGTACTATTTTTGGTTATCAATCATGAACAGGCATTTCTTTTCCATTTCCCTGCCTTGCTCTAACCGCCCATCTCTTACTCAACGTAGTGAGGGAGATTATTTGTTTTGAACTGTATCTAAAGGGTATGAAAAATAAAATTGAAATAAAGGAAATTGAATTGCGCGAAATTCTTGTCCAAAAATTTTAGAAAATGATTAAATTCTTTAAACGTATTACTCGTAAGTTAGGTTTTTATAGACTTGCATTTCCACCCGGGCATTACGCAAGCCCTATACCCGATACAGAAGAATCAATCCAAGCATTACAGCAATCAGCAACCCTGCTTGTAAAAGATATTAACCTCCAGCCCTCAAAACAACTTCTTTTACTTAGCGAAATTGAGTCCTACATTAAAACAATACCCTTTAATGAGACCGCTGACCATTCAAGTTTCAGATACTATTTCAACAATACCATGTTTCAACGCATGGATGGCACCATACTATACGCAATGTTGAAGCATCTTAAACCGAAAAAATACTTTGAGGTTGGCTCGGGGTTTAGCTCTGGGCTTGTATTGGATGTGAATGATATAGAAAAACTGAATCTCGAACTCACCTTTATTGAGCCATATCCCGACAGACTGGAATCTATTTTAAAAGAGAACGACAGTTCAGCTACCACCATTCACAAAAATAAAATTCAGGAAATAGATGTTTCTATTTTTAAAGAGTTGAATGAAAATGATTTTTTATTTTTAGATACGAGCCATATCGTAAAAACAGGAAATGATGTTGCCTATTGGTTGTTTAATATTCTGCCCGTTTTAAAATCGGGTGTTATTATCCATATTCACGATATTTTTTGGCCTTTTGAATACCCAAAAGAATGGATCGAAAAACAAAAATGTTACAACGAAATTTATTTTATTCGGGCATTCCTGATGAATAATAAGGACTACGAAATTTTGTTTTTTAACAGCTATGTGCAAAATGAGTTCAAATCAAAATTAATAGAAATAGACCCTAAACTGATCGATAATTCTGGAGCGAGTCTATACTTAAGGAAAAAATAACTTGATGGAAATTGCGCTTATTATTCCAACTTTTAATCGTGGGTATTGTCTTTCGTCAACCATTCAGTCGGTACTTCAACAAACATACTTTAATTGGACGCTAACAATCATCGACGATGGCTCAACAGACAACACGCAAGAAGTCGTAGCAAGTTTTAATGATGCTCGCATCACGTATGTTTATCAAGAAAACGCAGAACGTAGTGCAGCACGCAACAAGGGCATTGCCCATACAGAGGCTGAATGGTTGTGTTTTTTAGACAGTGATGATGTTTTACTTCCCGAGCATCTTCATGTGCTCGCATCATTCATCGAGAATCAAAAACCTTCGCCCGGCTTGATCGCTACAGGCTTAATCACGCAACAAGGACAAATAACCAAGAAGAAAGCTTTCTTAGCGCTACAAAAGAATGTTTTAGAGGAAATTGGGAGCAAATTTTTAATTCCAACACAGGTTTGTGTGCACCGTTCCGTGCTCGAAAAAGATCAATTTGATGTGCGCTTTAGACTTTGGGAAGACACCCACCTGTGGTTACGAATTGCTGCGCAATATCCTGTTTATCAAATTGAAGAATATACGGCCATTCAAAATCTTCACGAGCAGGGGACTGTGGTCCAAGGCATGAAAAAAATCCGCTTAAAAGATGTGGTGCAATATGTAACAGCCATTCAAGACTTACGCGATAATCAAACAGCGCTTTTTGAAGGACAATTACCCCAGCATTATTTCAACCGTTACATCGATTCCAAGTACCGCATGTATTTGTATCAAGCACGCCAAAACAAACAATTTCTTGTCGCATCTCAGATTTGGATCAACGCTTGGCAACATCGCCCGTCGCTTTATTTGTTGATGGAATTACCAAAAATCATTTTAAACCGTTTCAACATTGGTCTTCATGCGCGATAACTCATTGAACATCCTTTTGCTTGCCTCGTGGTATCCATCCAAAGCAGATCCAACTGCGGGGAGTTTTGTGCAAGAACAAGCCCATATGCTGAGAGACTACGGACATCAAGTGACCGTGATTCATCCGTTTATGCTGGGTACTTTTGCGAGTTCCATTACTATGCGTTCAACGGTTTCCTACACACAAGAAGACGGTATTCGTGTGTTGCGAGTAGGTGTGGCTCCGCCATTGCCTTTTTTTCGTGCTATTTCTTATGCGTATTGTTTCCGGCGGGTGAGAAAGGCCATGAAGACGTTTCTCCTTGATCCAAAAGAATTTGCAATAATCCACAGCCATGCGATGTTTATGGGGGGCCTTATTGGACATAAACTTTCGAAAAAATATACCCTTCCCCAGGTGCATACAGAACATACATCCGGACTTATTTTTAACCCAAAACAATACACAAAAAAAGACCTTTTAATTACCAGAAATACTTATGCAGATTGCCATAAGGTGATGTTTGTAAGTCAATTCGCCAAGGAACACACCTTGTGTAACATTGCATTGGAGTCCAAAGATAACCTTGTGGTCCTTCCAAATATCGTAGACCCATCCTTCTTTTCTTCTCCCATCCTTCCTTTCTCGAAAGCCACATCCTTAAAGTTCTTGGTAATAGGGAATTTTATTCCTAGGAAAAATCACCAACTTTTGCTTGAGGCCTTTCGGCTTGTTCAAAAGGAATCCCCAACAGTGGGACTTTCAATTGCTGGCAATGGGCCCTTAGAGCAGGAGCTTCGTGGGCTGTGTGAGTCCTTAAAATTAGAAAACGTCTATTGGTTGCCAAGACTGAATCGTGCAGAGGTAAAAGAACAAATGGCGGTCCATCAAGTAATTCTTTCAACAAGTAACGTAGAAACCTTCGGATTAACCATAGCTGAAGCGCAAGCGATGGGGAAACCGGTGGTGGTTACAGATTCGGGAGGGGTAAGGGATATCGTTACCCAAGAAACAGGTATAGTAACAGAATGTAGTCCAGAGGCCTTCGCTAAGGGGTTGATTCATATGATTCAATCCTTGGATAGCTATGATCCGGAAACAATCCGTCAGACAGCAAAAAGTCGCTTTGCAGCAGAGGTTATTATGAATCAATTGAATGAAATCTATCGGCAGCTACACGATGGGAATTTGTACCTTTGATTCATGATCCGCGTCTTAATCCTTGCCTACGACTTTCCGCCTTACGTTTCAGTGGGAGGATTGCGTCCGTATAGCTGGTTTAAGTATTTCAAGGAGTTTGATGTGGAACCCATTGTGATTACTCGGCAGTGGGGAAATGCCTATGGAAATCACTTGGATTTTGTTGCCCCAGGTTGGAGTAAAGGGTGTGTGATTGAAGAGTCACCTCAGGGAACCATCATTCGTACCCCATACAACCCTAACTTAAGCAATCGGCTCTTGTTGCGATTCGGGGAGAAACGGTATAGATGGTTAAGAAAAGTGATTTCAGCGTACTTTGAAGTATTGCAATTTTTTTTCGTGGTTGGACCCAAAAAAGAGATTTATAAAGCAGCAAAGTCCTATTTGGCTCAGCATCCGGTTGATGTGATCATTGCCACAGGAGAGCCTTATGTCTTATTTCATTATGCCCGTAAATTAGGCAGAACCTACCATATCCCTTGGTTTGCGGATTATCGGGACCCATGGGCTCAAAATTTTAAAAAATCAAATTGGTTCATCAAACAATTTTATTCAATGTTAGAAAAGCGGATTGCTTCAAAAGCTAAGGCAATTATCACGGTCTCTTCTTTTTTTGAGACCCAAATTCAAAAACAGGTGCCAAATGGTTCGTTTTCGATTATTCCAAACGGTTTTGACCAACAGACGATGAAACAGGTTGAAGGCATAGCACAAGACAGCGAAATACTCCGTATCGGTTTTGTCGGCACCATCTATGATTGGCATCCTTTAAAGATTGTGTTGGAAACGCTGAATCGCTGGTTTATAAAATTTCCAGAGCGAAAAATAGAGCTTCACTTTTACGGAACAAACAAAAATACGTTCATTTCAGAGTTAGTAAAAAATCAATATCCAAGGTTAAATGAATCTGTATTTACCCATCCTAAATTACCCAATCAATTGTTGTTAGAAAAACTCGCAAGCCACAATGTCCTGTTGCTTTTTAACTATTACGCTTTTATGGGGACAAAAATATATGATTACCTTGGGCTCAAACGGAAGATTTTATTTTGCTTTACTGATGATCCGGAATCAATAAAGCTTAAAACGCGATTCTATCCATTGGATGCCAAGGACGCATCAGAATCGCTTCAAGAAGCATTGATTCTAAAGACAAATGCTGGAATATTAGTTTCAAATACAGATGATTTAATTCAAACCTTGAATTCGTTGTACATTGAACATAAAGAATCTGGGCAAATTATTTGTAATTCAAACGGAGTAGAACAATATTCTAGAAGAATTCAGGTGGAACGTTTGGCAAGCCTAATTAAATCAATTTCATCCCAATCATAACATGAATAGAAAGATTGTGATTGTTGATTATGGCATGGGGAATCTTCATTCCCTTAAACGAATTGTTTCGTCCCATAATATTCCCGTGACAATTAGTAACAAGGCGTCGGAACTTTTGACTGCAACACATTTAATTCTACCTGGGGTCGGTGATTTTGGTCAAGCCATGGAGCAACTTAAACGCAATGAGTTAATCGAGGTGTTGAATTACCTTGCACTGGAAGAAAAAAGACCTATTCTTGGTATTTGTCTGGGAATGCAATTGATGACATCTTTCAGTGAAGAAGGCGATTGTGAAGGGTTAGGTTGGTTTAAATGCAAGACCATGAACTTACAAGCTTACACTGAACCGGGTATTAAAATTCCTCACCTGGGGTGGAACACCCTTACTGTAAAAAATGACCATAAGATCCTTGCCGATATTTCTGCTTCAGATGAAATGTATTTTGTTCATGGTTTTGGGGTTGTTGAAGCGATGGAGGAAGAGGTATTATGTACTACATCGTATGGGATTGAATTTATTTCTGGATTGTGTCGTAATCACTTGATTGGACTCCAATTTCATCCCGAAAAAAGTCATGGAAACGGTCAAGGCATTCTTTCAAATTTCATTAATTCATGTATCGTCCACGAATAATTCCATGTTTATTATTGCAAGGTCAAGGCCTTG
>CANHSL010000058.1 GCA_947463385.1 Flavobacteriales bacterium | reverse complement strand
TCTTGTGTAAGAAACACTGGTTTATGATTTCCGGGGCCATGGGGTTCAAAAGCTTCCAACACACGCACCAACTTAGGGATTGAATAAAGCGATTCACCGCCGAAAATCTCATCTAAATTTAGCGCAGCATCATAGGTTAAAATAGGAGTTCGAGGATTAGATTCAAAGTACGTAGCGGCAAGCTCATTTAGCTTTAATTTAAAATCCTCAAAGTTTTCTGGTTGCAGCGATAATCCAGCCGCATGTTGATGCCCACCAAATTGAATTAATAAGGATTCACATTGAATCAAGGCGCGATGAATATCGAAGTTACCCACCGTACGCGCAGAACCAGACAGTACGCCGTTGTGTTCGGTTAGAATAATAGTGGGAAGGGGATATTTCTCGATAACGCGTGAGGCCACAATGCCTACAACCCCTTTATGCCAAGCAGAAGAATACAACACGTTAACCGACCTATCATTCGGTTCCTTGGCTAACATAGCCAAGGCTTCTTCTGTAATTTGTTGATCTAAGCTTTTACGGGTTTGATTGTCCTTCTCTATTTCCTCAATTAAGGAATCCAGGTCTTCATGAACCGGATTAAGCATGCATGCAACAGCCGTCCTTCCTGAACGAATTCTACCCGCTGCATTAATACGGGGTGCGATCCCAAAAACCAGATCATTCAATTTAATAGTTCCCGAACGATTGGCAGAAGTAAGCATCTTTTTAAACGCAGGTCGTGGATTTTCATTTACCTGTTTTAATCCATAAAATGCATACACTCTATTTTCATCGGTTACGGGGACAATATCCGCAGCAATACTCATGGCCAGTAAATCTAAATGCTCATAAAGCTCCTCTAAGGGCCAAGCATTTGTAGAGAATAAGGCCTCTAATAATTTCATTCCGACTCCTGCACCTGAAAGGCCTTCAAAGGGATAGGTATCTTCAGGAACTTTAGGATCTAAAATAATTGCCGGAGGCAGGACCTCACCAGGTTCATGGTGGTCACAAACAATTACTTGAATATTATTAGAAATTAAGGATTGAATTAGTTTTACGGAACGCACCCCACAGTCTAGGGTAATAAGCAAATCAACATGGTCTGTAATTGCGGCATCTACCCCCGCCTGGCTAAGGCCATATCCTTCGGTATACCGATCAGGAATGTAATAATCAATAAAATCTGCTCGATTGCGCAGGGCGTTCATTACGATGGCAACCGCGGTGGTACCATCCACATCATAGTCACCAAACAATCGGATGCGTTTTTTGGCTGCAATGGCTTGATTTAAGACATCAACTGCTTCCCGCATATGGATGAACAAGAACGGGTCATTAACTTGACTCAATTTAGGTCTAAAAAACCGTTCTGCCTCTGTATATGTTGATACGCCACGTTGCACCAACAAGGATGCGATTAAGGGGCTTATTTTAACTTCTTTAGCTAATTGCTCAACCTTTTCTGGACAGGCTGGGTCCGATTTTATCCACGCGTATTCCATCTCACTCTTTTAACTTAAAGTTAGTAAAAAATCAGTGAGATTTATATTGCTTATAATAGTTTAACAACTCTTTACTTAATGGCATATCGAATGGCCAATCCTCCTCCCCAACCAAACCCAATACTAGGTAAAACCTGAACAATTGGGCCAGCATCCAGCGCAAGGTTTAAGGGAATATTATTGAAGGTATATTCAATGCCTAACAATGCGGATCCTGATAAATAAAGGGTACTTCCATTATTTAATTTACTTGATTGGAAGCCTACATTTGGTCCTACACCAATATACCAATTCAAGCCACTTGTTGGAAGGTCATGATTCCACTCATACAACCCTTGCATCCATAGCCCATAACTTCCAGCGCCAACATTTCCTTCTATGGCATTCGCGGAGCTCAAATAATGTTTTGCACTAATTGAGCCATAACCAGGATACCCTCCTTTAAACCCAATGGCTGTTTTATAGCTCTGTGCTACTGCGGATGACCCTATAACTAAGACGATAACTGCACAGATAATTTGCTTCATGTAATAAAATTTAATGGTTCGTTAATTTATGATGAGTTGATTGAGTTGATTCAAGGAAATTATATTGGCATTAATGCATGAATTTGCATTATGAGGGGCATATTTTTCAATGTCCCATTCGCCAGAATCTGTTCGATTAAGCACATTAAAGCGATTAAAAAAATCTATATCCAGTGTACTTCCAAGCGAACGAACCACGTGTGTGATTTTATCAATAGAACATCCCGAAGCTTTTACTTCAGCTTCATTGGCTGCAATTACAATAGCGGCGTGTTCAAAACAAAACCCTGAAGCATCAATGGGTGTGCCATGGGTTTTCCAAGTAGATACAAAAGCGTTTAATTCGTTATTGATCCGTAACACTTCCTCCTCATTCATCTTCCGGTTTGCAATAAACACCCAGGTTCTTTGGTCTGTCATCTCTTTTACAAATCAGCTGCCTGAGCAATTAATTCCGCCACATCAAGCACTTGAATATCTTCTTCTTTGTTAAAATTCTTTATCCCATCGGTCATCATGGTATTGCAAAATGGACAACCGGTAGCTACGATATTAGCCGCTGATTCAAGTACATCCTCTGTGCGTTCAATATTAATTTCTTTATTGCCCTTCTCTGCTTCTTTAAACATTTGAGCACCTCCCGCACCGCAGCACAGCCCATTGGTTTTACAGCGCTTCATTTCCACCAGTTCGCCATCTAACTTTTCAATAAGTTCACGTGGCGCCTCATATACCTCATTGGCTCTGCCTAAATAACACGGATCATGAAAGGTGATTTTCTTTCCTTTGAAGGTGCCGCCTTCTTTGAGGGATAGTTTACCTGTATTAATCAAATCTTGTATTAACTGCGTATGATGAAGCACCTCATAGGTACCGCCTAATTCTGGATACTCATTCTTAAGTGTATTGAAGCAATGAGGGCAACCTGTTACAATTCGTTTCACCTCATAGCCATTGAGCACTTGAATGTTCATTTGGGCTTGCATTTGAAATGTGAATTCATTTCCAGCCCGACGCGCAGGATCTCCGGTACACGATTCCTCCGTGCCTAATACCGCATATTTAACATTACAATGGGTTAAAATCTTAGCGATGGCCTTGGTGATTTTCTTGGCACGGTCGTCAAAGCTTCCGGCGCAACCTACCCAAAACAACACATCGGGAGTTTCACCCGTGGCCATCATTTCGGCCATTGTTGGAACTTTTAAATTCATCCGTTTAATTTTCTTCGGTCCATTTCATTCGATCAGCAGGAGAAAACTGCCATGGTGCACCATTATTCTCAATGTTAGTTAACATTCCTGTTAATTCCGTTGGAACTTTTGACTCTTCCATCACTAAGAATCTTCGTAGATCAACAATAATAGATAATGGGTCTATGTTCACGGGGCATTCCTGTACACACGCATTGCAACTCGTACAAGCCCATAGTTCTTCGGGTGTAATGTAATCCCCAAGTAAGGACTTACCGTCATTCAAATCAAAATTATTTGTCCCGATTTCAGACAAGCGATCACGTGTATCCATCATGATTTTTCTAGGAGAAAGCAATTTTCCGGTTTGATTCGCTGGGCACACAGAAGTACAACGTCCACACTCGGTGCAAGAATAGGCATCCAACAATTGTTTCCAAGAAAGGTCTTGCACATCCTTTGCTCCAAAGCGCTGAGGAGCCTCGGTAGCTGGTGCGGCTGCATATGGGTCAGCGGACGGGTCAAGCATTAATTTTACTTCCGCTTCCACAGATTCCATATTATTGAATTTCCCTTTGGCGTTCAGGTTGGAAAAGTAGGTATTGGGGAAAGCGAAAAGAATATGTAAATGCTTGGAATATGGCAGGTAATTTAAAAACACAAAAACCATAATAAGGTGACCCCACCAGCCAATAGAAGATATAATATGAAGTAAATCCAGGTTGTTGGTTCGTCCAAAAAACAAGGGTCCAAGGTATTGACTTATCGCAAACCCGTAGCCAACATTAGAACGCAACAGGTTATCCGCCTCATCGGCGCTGTTCATCATGAAAATAAAAGTAATTAGTAGCAACTCGAACAAGAGAATCAGGTTGGCATCATTCCTTGCCCATCCGTTCAAGTCTGACGAAGCGAACCGAGGTAGCTTGATCAGGTTTCTACGTGCAAAGAAAATTAACGTGGCTATAAAGGTAAGTACGGAAAGTACTTCAATTGAACTGATTACGAAGGTATAGAAAGCACCTAACCCTGCATGGTAAAAGAATCGATGAGAACCGGAAAACCCATCAATAAACACTTCAATAAGTTCAATTTGGGTAATGATAAAGGCCACATAGAAAATAAAATGTAAAATTGCCGGGATTGGTCGATTAAACATTTTTTTCTGGCCAAAGGCTACAAGCAACATGGTCTTAATTCGCTCCCCTACTCGATCGGTTCGGTTGGTGGGACGACCCAACTTGATTTGTTTAATGATAGACCTCATCTTCCATGAGAAAAGGCCAATAGAAACGAGGGATAAAATAACAAATATTAGATGGGATAACATAGGACTAATCAGGAATTGTATCTAACCACTTTTTTAATTTACCTTCTTGTTTTCCGGTAAGCTGCAAGCCTTTTGATTTACCGCCAATCACTGATAAATGGACATAACGCTCAGGATGTGCCTGCAAGTCATCTACAAGTTCTTGAAGTTCATTATTCGTTTCAACGAGTTCATTATAAAGTTTTTCATCATGAATCAGTTTACCCAAGGTCCCACTCCCTTTGTTCACGTCCTCCAACATGAAGTTGAATTTTTTCAGGGTCGTTTGTGCTTCTAAGATTGTTCCTTTGAAATCGGCAGTTACTAAATCATCCGATATTTTTTTGGTATTTCCAATGATGGCGGATACCTCATCGCTGCTCTTTTTAAGGTTCGACGTAATGCTTTCTACATGGTCCATAATTTTAGAAAACTGTGCTTTTTCTTGTCCAACAAATCCTTGGATTTCCGAGGATAAGTCTCCAATTTTCTTTATGGTAATCCGAAGTTCTTTTATGCTTGCGGTAATATCATTCGACCCGTTTTCATCGAACACTCCAGAAAGCGAATTCACCATGCCATCAATATGGAGAATTAAGGATTGAAGTTTTTGTGAAATTGGATCGGCATATTGTTTTACTTGAGAGAACATGTCGGCGGACATCTTTCCAGGAATTTCATCACCAGGCCGATAATACCCTGATTTGAATTGATCCGGATAGTTTACAATTAATCCTTTGGTGAGTAAGTCTAAAGAACCCAATTCGATAATTGTACCTTTTGGTAAATCGATGCCTGATTCGCTCACGCTAAATTTAATTTTCACTCTGCGATTCTCTGGGTTTGAAGGAACATTTTGAATGTCTAGTATTTTCCCAATGATTACACCATTCAGCGTAACATTACCAGAAACCATAACTTGCCCAGAATTTGGGAAGTAGGCGTAAAAGGTATCATCTCCTCCGAGTAAGCTATATCCTTTTAAAAAATTAATTCCAACTACCAATAATACGATAGCACCAACGGCTATGAATCCAGCTTTTATTTCCTTTGAAAGTTTCAAAATCTATTTTTCTGCTAATTTAATTGCTTTTTCGATACTGATGCGCTCTCCATTAGAGAAAGCGATAACAAAAGCACTAGAAAACCCTTTTTCTTGCATAGCTACTTTATGTTTTTTAGCGCCATCTAAATCTTTAACAAAGATACCGGTGTAGTATTTATATAAATTATCCTGCGTATATTCTTTTACTGGAACGCCTTTAAATTTCTCCGCATCAAGGGTTAATTTTTCAGCAGAAGAAACAATTTGAACACTAAAAAACACCTCTGAGGAAGGTACATCTACCACAGTCGCCGTATCCACTACGGAAACCGCTGTTGGTTTAGTATCAATTTTCACGGGCGCAACAATATGATCCTCCGATAATGTTTTTCCTTCGTAATCATTTTTATACTTTACAAAGGCTTTGAGCATGGCATTCGCCATTTTTTCTTGTCCGTCAAGTTTTCCTATAAATCCTTCTTCATTCGGATTGGTTAAAAAGCCGGTTTCAATTAACACACTGGGCATGGCTGTTTTGTAAAGCACCAAAAATCCAGCTTGTTTTACGCCTCGATCGTACCGTCCAATCGTCTTAAACTCCGATTGTAGAAAACCCGCAAATTTAATGGCATTGTTAAGATTAACATTTTGCTGCAATTGAATCGCTATCATGGCGTCGGGTGTCAAATCAAAAGACTTGTACTTAGCTCCTTTATCTTCTTCTAAGGAGATAATTGAATTCTCACGCTCCATAACTTTTTGCTGGGATTCGGTGCGATGCAAGCCGAGCACATAGGTTTCTGTTCCATAGGCAACGGTTGATCCTGCGTTGGCATGAATACAAATAAATAAATCTGCATCAGCACGGTTCGCGATGTTAGCACGTTCGATAAGTTCCACAAAGACGTCGGTTTCTCGGGTATATTTAACGGTAATTGCAGGGTATTTTTCATTAATTAGTTTGCCTAATTTGAGTGCCATGGACAAGCAAACATCCTTTTCATGTGCATACCCTCCATGACAACCGGGATCTTTACCCCCATGTCCAGCGTCGATTACGACGGTTTTAAGTTTGGGGGACTCAAGGCCTTTTTGTGCAAAAGGTATTGAAACAAAAAGGTTAAACACGATAAATGCGCTTATCACGTTCCTCAGAATCAGCGCTTTTTTTGGTAATTTTGCAATACGTTCCATGATAGAATTCAAATTTAAGTTCAAGATTCAAGCGAAAGTTATGCCACCCCGGCTATTTTTCTTCGTTGGAATGTTAATAATGTGTTTTTCTCTAAACGCACAAGGACCTATTTCGGATACAATCTACTTGGATGACCAGCAAATTGATGAGATAATAAAGTATGGTGCGCGTGATTCTTCATACTACGACGTTACTTCAAAAAAGGCATATTTGTTTGGTGGAGCTTATGTTGAAACGCTGACTAGTAAACTCACCGCTGGAGCTATAATTTTAGATTTCGACCGTCATGAAGTGGAGGCGAGTTATATTATGGATCCGGACAGTGTAGCAAGTGAATTCCCTGTGTTTGTAGAGTCTGGTGAAACGATGACTTGTAAGCGGATGCGAATGAATACAGAAACTCAAAAAGTATATATCGAAGCCCTTCAAATTAAACAAGACGAGTTGTTTTTCACAATGGGTGAAGCGAAACGCTATCCATCGGATCAAATACATTTAAAGAAAGGGGTACTTACCACCTGTGATCAAGTGGAGCCGCATTACCATTTTTTATTGAGTAAAGGGGTCGTAGTTCCGGAAAAACGCATCGTTGCTGGACCGATGAATCTTTGGATTAGTGGAATACCAACACCTATTGGCTTGCCCTTTGCCTTTATTCCACAACAAAAAGAACGCACCAAAGGATTATTGTTTCCTGAATTTGTGCCCACATCCACGTATGGCTTCGGTATACAAAATTTAGGATATTTCATTCCCATCAATGAGTCCATTCAAACAAGTTTTTACGGCAATTTATACAGCCGAGGGAGCTGGGGGCTTCGAAATGAATTGGATTACGCGAAACGATATGGATATAATGGGCGCGTAGGGATTGGATTTCAACAATTTAACAATGGATTTCCAAGCTATTCAAAGAATAATAAATTTACGGTTACTTGGTCACACAACAAGCAGCAAAAGTCAAACCCTTTCTGGAATTTTAACGCCAATGTGAATTTTATTTCTGACAACACCGCGAAAAATAACCCAGACCCAATTAATCCAGACTATTTTACCAATTCATTCAATTCCGATATCAATTTAACCCGCTTATTTCCTGGGAAACCTGTCACTATGGGGACAAAAATTTCCATGCGACAAAATTCACTTGCTCAAAATATGGCCTTGGTATCGCCGATTCTCAATGTAAATGTAACGCGGATCTTTCCATTTAAACGGCTTATTCCATTACCAAAAACTGAATTAGCTAGAGCGGTACAACGCATTGGATTGACATATAATATGGAGACGCAAAATAAAGGCACATTTGGGGATTCATTAATCAGCCCACTAAATTTTACAGGGATTGGTCAAACATTCTTTAATGGGATTAATCAAGGTGTTGGGGTTCAAACCACGCTTGGATTATTTCAGAATGCCGTTAAAATCACCCCAACCTTGAACTATGGAAACAAGATAAATTTTCAGCAAATTGAAAAGAGTTATGATATCCTAAGCAACAGCACGGTGATTGATACCCTTAGAAAGGGCGCTATGGCCAACGAACTGAATCTTAGCGCTAATGCCACCACAGTAATTTACAGCTATTACCGATTTATTGGTAAAAACAGGCCGATTCTTAGGCATTTAATAACCCCCTCTATCGGATATCGATATGTGCCGAAGCTGAATCAATTAATTACTGCAAATGTGGGAGCGAATCAAAGTGCAATCACGTACTCACCTTTCGAGCGAAGTATTTATGCCGTTGGGAATACGCAAGCTGCCTCGTTTTTGACCTTTGGAGTCAATAACAGCCTTGAATTGAAAACAAAATCAGAGAAAGACACACTTACGGGGTTTCGAAAAACGCGAATTATTGATCAATTCTCTATAAACGGGAACATGGATTTCCTAAAAGACTCCATGAACCTCTCAGATTTGTCTATGAACTTGCGTATAAGCCCCTTCAAATGGATGAATTTTGTTGCAAACGGGAGTTATAGTTTGTACGGATGGAATGACAGTACAGGAAAGGCTATTGGCACATATGCGTGGAATTCAAACCAAGGATTGGGTCGATTCTTATCCGTTGGGCTTAATACTACATTTACGATAACCTCCAAAAAAAGCAATGCAATTATTGAGCAAAAGAAAGAGGAAATTCAGCAGCAATGGAATGCCGATTATACCTATTTTGCCTTACATCCCGAACAAGCCATCTACTTTGATATTCCTTGGAAGATTAATGTGGCTCATGTCTATAGCATTGTTGCCAACACCAATAAAACACCTAGCAATCCTGATGCATGGACAAGCATTCAAACGCTTGCATTGAGTGGAGACCTTACGTTTACCAAACGCTGGAATTTATCTGGGAATGTAAACGTTGATGCGAGAACGCAGAAAATCACCAACATGAATTTGGCCCTTAATCGAAACATGCACTGTTGGGCATTAAGTTTTTTTTGGACGCCAATTGGGGGTAACAAGAGCTTTTTGTTGAGCATTCGGAATACATCCTCTCTATTCAGAGATGCGAAAATCGAGCTAAGGAAACCTCCTGCCTTCTTTTAACTTATTCTCCGCTATTGTAAAGCAAAATCTTTGGTCCTACCACCATTCTAATGGTAGTTACTCTGCGGTTCGGATTGTTTTTTTGTTTGTCATCGGTGATTGAGGGAGGTAATACCTCACCTTTTCCCTCATAAGAAATCTTGAAAGATAATTTCCATTTAACGTCCAATGCCTTGAGTTGCTTTTCAAATTCAGCGGCCACCGCCTTAGCTCTTGCTTCTGAAAGTTCAAGATTACGTTCAGTTCTGGTTTTTTCATCGCCCGAACCTTGTTTATCAGAGTAGCCGGAAATAATTAAGATTGTTGAATAATCTTCATCTGCAAAAATCTGTTCATTGTGATGATCAAGATAATTACCCCATGCTTTAATATCCGCTTTTATGCTGTCTAATATAGTCGTAATTAAGCGTTTTCCCTCAGCGCTAATCAATGAGCTTCCGGTATCAAAACTAATGTCTGCTGAAATGTTCTTAATTTCTTTATTTGCTGAAATTAATTCGCCAAGTGGTACTACATACTGGTATAATAAGTCATTCAATTCTTTAGCTAAACGCAGTGATTTCTCATGTCCTTCTGGCGTGTAAGGGTCGGTATCATTAAGCGATTTAATGATTTCTTCAGTTCTAGCCATTAAGCGGTTGAGCTGGTCATCAATTTCCTTAATTCGTTCGGTGGAATCTATGGAATAGAACATTTTTTGCTGCTCCTTTAACATCTGTAACGCTTGCTCCGATTTTTCAATTTCCTCCGCTAAACTCTTTTCACGCTCTGCTTGCTTTCGATTAAAGGCATTGACTTCGGTCTCTCCTTGCTGTCCGTGAAAAACTGTTGTTTTATATTTTGGCTTAACAAGAACTCCACTGTCTTTGCAAGAAAAAAGAACAAAAAACAATAAAGAGAAATATAGTAGTTTTTTTGAGGTCATAGGTAGTTATTTTAAACTAATATACAATTATTGTGGGACTTCATGATGAGCTTTTCCGTATACATAGGTAAACTTTGCTCCAAAAAAGATAACCTGTGCCGAATAAAACACCCAAGCCATTAAAATAAACATGGAGCCGACCACATCTCCCCTACCCAAGAAAAAATAATGTTGGAGGTAGTATTTAATAATCAATTGGCTAATGAATAACAGAAGGGATGTAAGTAAGCCTCCCTTGAGCGCAAGCTTCCATGAAACAAAGCCGTCATGGACAAACTTAAAAATGAATGCAATCAGCACTAAATTCATCAAAACAGAAAACAAATGATGAAAAATAATGAACCCAATGTGAACATTTCCCAAGGTTGAAGAAAGCCAATTTTCAACTATACTGAAGACAAAAATTTGAATAAAGTAAGACGTAATGATTAGCAAAGCAAACAAGGCTAAGTAGGCCAAGGATAAAAACCGAAATTTAAGAATATCCATAACCAAGTTGAGTTTTTCTCTTTTTTTCTTTTGAATATTAAAGAAATCATTAATGCTATATTTTAATGATACCATAAAGGCTGAACAGGAATATAGCAAGGCGACAATCATGACAATATTTAAGGAAATAGACTTGGCTTGATTGTTTAAGTTTTTAAGATAGCCGGTAAACATTGAAATATCCTGAATGCCAATGTTCTTCTCGAAAATCGATGTAATTGCATTGATGCAAATGTCTTGACCGAAAATCTTTCCAAAGCTTATTAAGGTTAAATAAAGTAATGGAATCAATGCGAACAAGGTATAATAAGCCAAGGCTGCACCATGAAAAAATGCTCCTTCTTCAAAGAATTCTGTAATTGCACTTCTAAGCACTTGAATCAGCTTAATGTTGGATTTACTTGTCATGACGTGGTATAATTTTCAAATGATCTGGCAACGCGGTTAAGCTATGAAGAATTACCAACTCGTTATTTAATGTATAAAAATAATGAATATAGACAGTGCCGTTAAAAAAACAGCGGTTTAGAATTAAAGGTACTCCATTAGAATCGATTGAGAAAGACCCTGGGCGAAACCGAATTTTTTCATCGTTCCATGTTATCGAATTTACTTCGCCGAACCATCGCGCTTCACGAAGATTTTTTAAATTCCAATAGCGTTCCATGGGAGCAAAAAATCGTGACAATTTACCTTTGGTTAAAAAGGCCATATGGTTGCAGAGTCCCAACATATCTTGGGCATCATGTGAAACCAAAATAATACAAAGGTGCTCCTTTTCTTTTAATGCCCACAACAGATTGATTAACCGAACTTTCAACACGGAATCAAGGTGAGAGAAAGGTTCATCCAAAAGCAGCCAACTTGGTTTTTTAGCGATTGCTCTGGCCAAGGCTAAGCGTTGTTGTTCACCCCCGGAAAGGTCCTTTGCTATGGCATGAGCAACGTCTTCAAGCTCCAATAATTTAATGAGATGTCGCACACGTTGTTCTCTTTGCACGGGCTCCCAATTCAAAATTACTTCCCGAATATTTTCAGTACAGGTATGATACAAATCCAGATTATAATCCTGAGCAACTAAGGACATCTCTGGATGCCCTGGAATTAACCGTTGGGATGCTCGCGGTAATTTGCTATCGTTTAGCAATACATCACCCGTTGAAGCATCCTTAATTCCTGATATTATTTTTAACAAGGTAGATTTTCCAGCTCCACTTTTACCTGCAATGCCATACACTTCATTGGGTTGAAAAACGGTAGTTATTCGATCAAGAATTAAGCGTTCGGACGCTAGCTTAAACGATAGGTTTTTAATCCTTAACATTCACCATGAGTTGTTTAGGAAAATCATGATTCGCGATATAAATCCCCGTTATTGGATTAGCAAAAGGCTCGTTGTCTTTCAATTCAATAAGCAAGTGTACTCCCCAAGGAAATTCCTGTCGATTCACTGCTTGAATGAGTTGATTAGAAATGGCGAATTGCACCTGACTGCCATCTGTTCGGTTTAAGGAAACCAAATAAACTCGAGGAACTTCATAGGCAAAATCACCTTGCGTTGGGTGCGATCCTTTAAGTACATACACATCCTGTTCGTTAACTTCAAGCGAGGCTACATCTTGTACTTCCAATTCATCCTCCCAGTGATACTTATGATTATCCGGAGTTTCTTCACCTTGATGCTTAGTTTTTGCTAATTCGGGGGAAAACAACTCATTTAGGTGAGCACAGGTAAGACGAAAAGTTGACATTCTATGGGTATTAATGAAGTACGAAATTATTAAATTCCATTCATCTACCATCCGTATTCTGATGATGAACAATGAAATGTGAAGAATAATCTAATTAATTCAAGCGTATAATTCAATGAAACCATTAAATTCGGATTATGAAACACGCGATAATATGTTTAACAAGTTTGATGCTTATCATTTTTGTTAATGGCCAAACCAAATTAACTACCACAGAAAAAGCATCGTATAATCGCTTTCTAAATAAAGGGATTGAAACCTATAACGCAGGAAGATTAAATGAGGCATTAGAAGCATTTAAACGTGCAGAAGCACTTGACCCAGATGCTTGGAAACTAAATTACTGGATGGCGGCATGCCATTATGAGTTAAACAGCTACTATACCTCGGAGAATTATATCCTTAACGCGGTCCGAAACATGCCTGAAAATGAAGAGGGGGACGCGGCATTTTATGAACTTAACGGAAAAATCAATCACAGGTTAGATAAAGTTGACAACGCCATAACTGCATTTAAAAAATGTGCCATACTTATGGGAACGAAAATGGCTAAATCCTATGGTATATCGCTATATATCGAACAATGTGAGCTTATGATTCAAGCTAAAAAGCAAGGCTACACCTCACTCAGGAAGCCCTTATCCATTCAATTGAACTCCCTTGAAGATGAATACGCTCCCATATTAATCAATGATGAGACCTTGTTCTTTACTGCACGAAGGCCGGAAACTACCGGTGAAACCGCTGACCCTGATGATTCTAAATATTTTGAGGATGTGTACAAAGCAAAATGGAATCCAATTACAGCAGATTTTGAGATTGATTATGAATTTTTCAAAAACATTAACACGGCTGGATTCGATGCACTAAGTTATATCAATTCGAACGGCACCTATGCCCTACTTACCGTTAATACCTCAATGACTGAAAAAACAACCAAAGGGTCAGATTTATTTGAAATTTTAAGTGAAACTCCTTACGTATGGGAGTCGCCAACCATAATAAAGAAGAAAGGATTAAACACTGATTTTTTTGAAGGAAGTGCAACGAGTACAGAGGGTGCTGAAACGGGTGATTTTATTCTTTTTGTTTCTGACCGGAACTCTGACGTTTCTGGACTTGATTTATTCATGTGCACACGCAATGAATCTAGCTACGGTGAGGTTACAGTGCTTCCAAAACAAATTAATAGCCTTGGCAACGAAACAACACCAATGCTAAGCGCAGATGGTAAATACTTATTTTTTAGTAGCGATGAGCTACCGGGTTATGGAGGGTATGATATTTTTTACAGCATAAACGAAAATGGCGTTTGGTCTGCGCCTATGAATCTAGGTCCTGAAGTGAACTCTGTAAACCATGATACGCACTTTAGCTACAATGCCTCTACTAAGAAAGCAGTATTTGCATCCTTAGCAGAGAAGGAAGGGTATTTCTCCTTCGATTTATATACAGTGGATTTAGCTGGAAAGGAATTCCCTTTCACAAAGTAACGCTTAGTTAACTCGTACTTTCTTCCGATTGATGTTGTCTAGGTTGTACCTTACAAAGGTTTCAAATCCTCCTTTGAAGTTTGATACAAGCGATAACCTGGATACGTTAATGTCATAAGCAAATCCAGCGGAGAAGGGTCCGTAAAAAATAGAAGATCTCACAACTATTGCATCTTTCAATCGGCTAAAAATACCCAAACTGAATGCTATTTCTTTAATGTTATCAGTTTCCCAAGATGCTTTGCGAATGATTTGCTTGTAGCTCACACCATAAAGTAATTCATTTGACTTTCGCTGGCGTTGGTAATAAATGGCAGGCTGTAAAATTCCGTTTGTAGCAGAAATGCCAATGTTCGCGTTAACAAACCCCGCATAGCGAACCGGAAGGGTTTGAATGCTTGAATTATAAAATGAATACCTTGGGTTGTTTACGTGATAGGCGGCAAACCCAACATTAAATCCTTTATCGGCCTCATTTGTAATTTTACCAATGTCCGTTTGAAACGAATAAACGCCTCCGACACCTAGGTCAAAATACGAGAAGTTTTGCTCATAGAAAGGCTCACCATTAGGGAGCGTTGGATTAAAGGCTGTGCCATCATACTGTGAGCCCCACTGACCGGATGCGGGATTGGTTACGCATTGGCCGAAGGTAGAATTCAAGCCTAAAGCGACTCTACTGAATCGACTGACTTTTAAACTGTATGAAAAATTAAACCCAATGTTGCTCTGCGTAAAGTATCCATCTCCCATGCGATCGTTGAAGAACACTAAACCTGCTCCAAGTACCCCGTTTGAATTTTTAAGTGCCGCGGTTAAGCGCCCGTCGATGGATGCGAAAAACGTTTGAAACGGAGAGGCAAAACTCCCGTATTGACCACGATACATGGCAATTCCTTGAAAAGAGGCATTAGCTCCGGCTAAGGCTGGATTTAAGGTAAGCGGTGACACATCGGTTTGTGAAAAATGGACATCTTGCGCATGAACAGCAGTTGTCTGAAGTACACAAGCAACCAGGAGGACTATGAAATAAATTATTCGTACACGCATTATCTTACCAATGTTAAACTTCCTGATTTATGAAGTATTGTATCATCATACAATTGAATATTCAAATCAAACACATAATTCCCTTCTTGAGCAGGTCTTCCTTTATAAAAACCATCCCATTCTTTATTAATGTTGGTAGACTCAAAAACCTTTTGACCCCAGCGGTCATAAATCATAAATCCAAAGTCTTTCACGCATACATTTTTACCAAATACTTTGAGGGTATTATTTTCAGATGGACCAGTTCCGTTTGGACTAAAAATCGTTGGTACAAAAAACTCTCCGCAAAGCAACTTAACAGTAACAACAAGTGAATCCTCACC
>CANHSL010000057.1 GCA_947463385.1 Flavobacteriales bacterium | reverse complement strand
GATTTTATGATTTCTGCCAATGTCTTGCACACTGGAATCAACCATTTCAGATTGCACATCGGTAGGATTGATAAAGGGTAAGGCAGGGGTGTTGGCTTGGTTAACCATGAAGTATGCAATTGGAATGGCAATGACCAAAATCAGTGCAATAAAGACGAGGCGTTTCATAAGACAAAGGTACCGAATCAATGAGGAATTAGCCTCAAAAGTTGTGATTTTCTTTCATCCAAAGAACCCGCTAATATATGATAAGGCACCTGTCGAATTTTCAAATCTTGTTGGTATAACTCGAAGAGCTCATTACGTGCTTCAGGGTGTTCTCTCAAGGGATCTTCTTCCCAAGGAAAATCCGGTTTACACAAGAACAACAGGGTGTACGATTCGGACGATGTTAAGTCTTCGATAGGTGTTGAAATTCCTCCGTATTTCACCTGTTCCCAAATGCGTATAACGGTCATTTCTGTATCACAAATACATCGTTCATGTTGATGATTTTGGGTAAATTGTCCTGATGCAATTGCGTATAAGTCTTCGCGCGAATAGCTCGGATTACCTGCTAAATAGGTACGTGCAAATTCTGGGACAAGGGGAAGGTTGAGCTCGTTTGAAAGCCATTGTGCCAGCGTGGATTTTCCGCTGCATTCAGGGCCAGTCAACGCTATTCGAAAAATGAGTGGGCTTATTTTTTCCATTGATACATCCCATAAAGTGAAACAACAAAATAAATAAAAGATAAGCCTGCATAGAAATAAAGTTCGTTCGAGCAGGCGGTTATTGCTGTAATGCCATTCACGACAAGCCACAACAGCCAATTTTGTTGAATCATTCGAACCGTTAGTACGGTTGCGAATAAGGAACAAATCAACGCGATTTGATCTAACTGAGTGGTCCAACTTAACCCTGGAAAACAGAGGATAGAACCAACATAAATCACTGGTATAACTGCAAGAAAAATAATGCCTAGTTTAGGATATGATTTCACTGGAATCACTTGCTTTTGCCATTGGATCCAACCCCAAATTCCCATAAGCACATTAAGCACTTGAATGATGCCTTGACTGATTAAGTCTGATTCAATGCATAGGCCAGCAAATAGCGCACACGAAATAATTCCTGCGAGCCAACCAAGGGCATTTTTCCTTGCGATTAGGATAATGTAAACCACTCCAAGTAGGGAGGCAATAAGTTCTAAAATGAAGATAATGGTTGACATTAACCCTCAAAGTTAAACACATTGACCAAGCAATTAAAGAATGAGTGTTAAAAACTCAAGGACCTCTTCGGATTTCACATCATGGAAAGCCTGATTTTTGTAAAAATCGATGGTATGAAGAAGTCTGTTTTGTTTTTTGTTTTGTTGGCCCTTGCCACTGCATGTGTTTCCTCAAAAAAGTTTAAAGCCTTAGAAGCACAGCAAAAGGTATGTGCCGAAGAATTAGAAAAGTTCAAGCAAAGCAATCAAGATTATGAAGCCAAAGTGAAGGAGCTTCAATCCAATGTAGATGCCTTAAAAAAGGAAGCTGCTACCTTAAAATCAGATACCACGAAATTAGGCACCACCGTACGAACCTTATCTCGGGAATTGAGTAAGTCCATGAAAGAATTGGACGAACTCACAAAAACGTTCGAGAAATATAAGTCAACCGGAGCAAAAGAAGCTTCCGTTCTTCAAAAACAACTCGAGCAGAAGAACATAGAACTTCAGAAAAAATCAGAAGAGCTTGTGAGTCTTGAGGCCGAATTGAAAACCAAACAGAAGTTGCTAGAAGAGCGTGAACAACGCGTAAATGAACTTGAAGAATTATTAAAACGACAAGAAGATGCGCTTAAAGCATTGAAGAAAAAAGTGACCGATGCGCTCATAGGATTTGAAAATCAAGGATTAAAAGTAGAGCAGAAAAACGGAAAGATTTATGTGAGTATGGAGGCGAAGCTTTTGTTTAAATCAGGAAGTATTGTAGTTGAAGCAGAGGGAAAAAGTGCCTTATTACAAATTGGCAAGGCCTTAGAAAATGAGTCTGATCTGGAAATTGTAGTGGAAGGTCATACCGATACGGATAAGCTTTCCAGCGCGGCTATTCCACGGAATAATTGGGAATTGTCCGTACTGCGCGCAACCTCAGTTGTTGAGATTTTATTAGCCAATTCAAAGATGAACCCTACTAGAATTGTGGCTGCAGGACGCAGTGAGTTTCAGCCGGTTGATCCTGCAGATAAGGCGAAAAATCGACGAATTGAGATTATTATCTCCCCAGATTTGGATGAATTGTTTGATATTATTTCAAACGACTAAGGTGTAACCTTTTATTCAATCCCTCCGTACTTGCATACCTTGGCGAAAAAAGCTACTTTTGCCGTCGAAAATTTTTGAAAATTAATTTATTAAAGAAATGGAGTCAATGATGATTTATGTACCAATAGTTCTTGCACTTATTGGATTACTTTTTATGGCGATGAAACGCGCATGGGTGTTGAAACAAGATGCGGGTGATGGAAAAATGAAAGAAATTTCAGATTATATCTACGAAGGAGCGCTCGCGTTTCTAAAAGCAGAGTACCGTTTACTCGCTGTTTTCGTGATTTTATCGAGTGTTGTACTTGCCGGAATAACCTTTATTCCTGGGGTTAAAACACATTTATTAATAATCATTGCATTCATTTTCGGTGCTATTTTCTCGGCATTAGCTGGAAACATGGGAATGAAAATTGCAACCAAAACAAACGTTCGAACTACACAAGCCGCTCGAACCTCTTTACCACAGGCCTTGAAAGTTTCTTTCGGTGGTGGTACCGTTATGGGACTTGGTGTTGCCGGATTGGCGGTATTGGGATTAACTGGGTTTTTCATCATTTTCTTTCAATTTTTTATGGGAGGCAAATGGACGAATGCAGAAGACATGACGGTGGTGTTAGAAACCTTAGCAGGATTCTCCCTAGGTGCTGAATCCATTGCATTATTTGCACGTGTTGGTGGAGGTATCTATACAAAAGCAGCGGATGTAGGTGCAGATTTAGTAGGTAAAGTTGAAGCCGGTATTCCGGAAGATGATCCGCGTAACCCTGCTACCATTGCCGATAACGTTGGAGATAACGTAGGGGATGTTGCCGGAATGGGAGCTGATTTATTTGGTTCGTATGTTGCCACAGTACTTGCAGCCATGGTTCTTGGTAATTATGTGATCCAAGATATGGGTGGAGCTATTAAAGATGCGTTCGGTGGAATCGGTCCGATCTTATTACCGATGGCAATCGCTGGATTCGGAATCATTTTCTCAATTATTGGAACCTTATTGGTACGTATTAAAAGCAACGACGATAAGGAAAAACAAGTGCAAGGAGCACTTAATAAAGGAAACTGGGTTTCTATTGCTTTGACCGCAATCGCGTGTTATGCCTTAGTAATTTGGATGTTACCTGCAACGATGAAGATGAACTTCTTCGGAGAAGGCATTAAAGACATCTCTTCGCTACGAGTATTTTTTGCTGCCATCGTTGGCTTAGTTGTAGGTGGAGTTATTTCTTCAGTAACCGAATACTACACCGGACTAGGTACTAAGCCCGTTTTAAAAATTGTTCAAAAATCTGCTACCGGTGCAGGTACAAACGTGATTGCTGGTTTGGCTACAGGTATGATTTCTACCTTCCCAACAGTCTTGTTATTTGCAGGTGCGATTTGGGGCTCATATGCCTTAGCAGGATTCTACGGTGTCGCGTTAGCTGCATCTGCAATGATGGCTACAACGGCGATGCAATTAGCGATTGACGCATTCGGTCCGATCTCAGACAACGCGGGTGGAATTGCTGAAATGAGTGAATTACCAAAAGAAGTACGTCAACGTACGGATATTTTAGATTCAGTTGGAAACACCACCGCAGCAACAGGAAAAGGATTTGCTATTGCTTCTGCTGCGTTAACTTCCTTAGCCTTATTTGCTGCTTACGTAACATTTACTGGCATTGATGGAATTAACATTTTCAAAGCGCCCGTATTAGCCATGTTATTTATTGGTGGAATGATACCTGTGGTTTTCTCTGCCTTAGCAATGAATTCGGTAGGTAAAGCAGCGATGGACATGGTGTATGAGGTTCGTCGTCAGTTCAAGGAAATTCCAGGAATCATGGAAGGAACGGGTAAGCCAGAATATGGAAAATGCGTTGAGATTTCTACAAAAGCGGCTTTGCGTGAAATGATGTTGCCTGGGGTTTTAACCATTGGGTTCCCCATTGTGATTGCCACATTACCGATGTTAATTGGATACGACAATCAATTAATCGCTGAAATGCTTGGTGGGTACATGGCCGGTGTTACGGTATCGGGTGTACTTTGGGCGGTGTTCCAAAATAACGCAGGTGGTGCATGGGATAATGCGAAAAAGTCGTTTGAAGCCGGCGTTGAAATTAATGGTGAAATGACCTTTAAAGGTTCTGATGCGCACAAAGCAGCAGTGACGGGTGATACCGTTGGTGACCCATTTAAAGATACTTCAGGTCCTTCAATGAACATTTTAATTAAGTTGACGTGTTTGGTAGGATTAGTAATAGCGCCAATTCTTGGAAGTGGTTCTGCTGCTTCTACAGAGAAGGGTCATGGCAACAAAGCACGCATGGAATGCCAAAGCGAGTCTGGAATGTGCAAATCAGGGATGCAATCCGGAAAGTGTGAGGGTACCTGTAAAGCAGGTGCTCAAATGATTGGAAAATGCAACATGAGTGAATGTTCAAAATTGACCAAAGATGAATGTGCCAAAATGTGTGATGAGAAAGGATGTACTCCTGCAGAAAAAAAGGCGTGTTTAGCTCATTTTGATGAAAACGGAAAATGGATTGGTGGCAAGAAGATGAAAGATTGCTGCAAGCATTAAGTTAAAAGATACCTTTTCAAAGCCGCCTTGAGCGGCTTTTTTTATGCATTCATAGTTGGAACCGATTTGCACGCTTATCTTTGTTTCGTATGGCAAAAGACATGGATTTCTTTCAAGCAGTGTATGAGGTGGTGCGGCTGATTCCTCCGGGAAAGGTTACTACGTATGGAGCGATCGCGCAAGCCTTAGGTTCAAAAGGCGCTGCGCGCATGGTGGGTTGGGCAATGAATGCGAGTCATAGCTTATCGGATGTGCCAGCGCATCGGGTGGTCAATCGAAAGGGTTTGTTAACTGGGAAAATGCACTTTGAAGATGAAGGCGCCATGAAGCGAAAATTGATGGCCGAAGGGATACCAGTGGTTGATGACCAAATCCAACAGTTTGAATCCTTTTTTTGGGATCCAAAAGAACTCGGCTAGATTCAATCCCTTTTGTTAATTTTGGACAAAATTTATTCCATGAAGTTCGCAACGAAAGCCATTCACGAGGGGGTAGCACCAGATCCAGCTACAGGTGCCATCATGACGCCAATTTATCAAACATCAACCTATGTGCAAGATGGGGTTGGAAACCACAAAGGCTACGAGTATTCGCGTACCTTGAATCCAACACGTCATGCCCTTGAGAAGAATATAGCGGCCATTGAAAATGGAACACATGGTGCGTGTTTTGGTTCCGGCTTAGCGGCCATTGATTGTGTCATTAAAATGCTCAATCCCGGGGATGAGGTGATTTCAACGAATGATCTATATGGCGGATCCTATCGAATTTTTAAAACGATTTTCGAAAAATATGGACTTGTTTTTCATTTTGTTGATATGACAGATGTGTCAAATATTCAAGCAAAAGTTAACGAAAATACTAAGATGATTTGGGTGGAAACACCAACGAATCCAATGATGAATATTATCGACATTGAAGCGGCTTCTGCCATTGCGAAAAAAGCAGGTGCCATGTTGTGTGTAGATAATACCTTTGCTACGCCATACCTACAAAACCCACTAGATCTTGGAGCGGATATTGTCATGCATTCGGTAACCAAATACCTCGGTGGACACTCTGATGTGATCATGGGAGCTTTGGTAACCAAGGATGAAACCATAGCGAATGAAATGTATCGTATACAAAACTCATCGGGTGCAGTAACAGGTCCTATGGATTCATTTCTAGTGCTAAGAGGGATAAAAACCTTACACTTACGTATGGAGCGTCATTGCGAAAATGGGGAGAAAATCGCTCATTTCTTGGCGAATCATCCAAAAATCGATAAGGTGTTTTGGCCCGGATTCACGCACCACCCAAACCACCATGTGGCTGTAAAACAGATGCGCGGTTTCGGAGGAATGATTTCCTTTACACTGAAAGGGAATAACTTGGAAGATGCCTTATCTGTGGTTAAAAAGGTTGAAATATTCTCCTTAGCGGAATCCTTAGGTGGGGTAGAATCCTTAATCGGGCATCCCGCTACGATGACGCATGCGTCTATTCCTAAAGCGGAACGCGAGCAAAGTGGGGTAGTAGATAGTTTAATCCGTTTAAGTGTCGGTATCGAAGATGTGGAGGACTTAATTGAAGACTTAACTCAAGCCCTGGCTTAAAGTTTTTCTAACATAGTGAAAAACTGATCCTTCTTAGCAGGGGACAAGGGTACAGCAGACCCATCCCTCATAATGACAGAACCACCTTCATGCTTGTCATACCGCTCAATATACTCCAAGTTGATTAAGTGCGATTGTTGAACACGGAAAAAACCGTGATTTGAAAGTAAGGTCTCAAAATCTTTGAGCGTTCGCGAAACAAGAATTTTTTTACCGTTATTCAAATAGAAAAAGGTATAGTTCTTATCAGCTTCGCAACGAATAATTTCACTTAGATCAACCACGTGTACACTTTCTTGGGTCTTAAGTACTAACTTGCGCTTCTGGTTGGTTTGTAGGTTGTGGGTGAGTGCCTCAAATTGCGAGTCTTCTTTTTTGAAATCTACCGTGTCAATGGCATTTTGCAGGGCCGTTTTTAATTCCTCGTCATCAATCGGTTTAAGAATATAATCGAGGGCACTAAACTTAATCGCCATAATGGCATATTCCTGAAAGGCAGTGATAAATATTAATTCGAATTTTTTGTCCTTAACTCGGTTTAATAAGTCAAATCCGGTGCCGTCAGGCATTTGAATGTCTAAAAATACGATGTCTGGTTGAATTCGGTTAATCGATTCAATGCCTGTTTCAACGTTCTCTCCGTCCGTAAATACTTCAACGTCAAGATTAAACGAATCGATCATACGTTTTACGAAATCCCGGATGCGTTTTTCATCATCAATTATCAGTACTTTTTTCATATGAACCAAATTTAGTGTTTTCGTAAATGATTGGCAAACAAATTATTACGCGTGTCCCGGTTTTTTGTTTTTCATCCAAATCGGAGATTGTTAAACTTCCTTTTCCTTTATACTTCTTATTCATAATTTCAATGCGTTCACGGGTAATATCCAGTGCCATGCTCTTATGAGATTTGTTCTTTTTTATTTTTCCCGCTTTGGTTCTTCCAACGCCATTGTCAGTAATCACAACCTCTAGCATTCCAAAGCGTTCCTTCATCGTAATTTCGATCATTCCGTGCTCTATGGTATGTAATTGCCCATGTTCAATGGAGTTTTCGATAAACGGTTGGGTAATCATTGGGGGTATCAGTGCGCGTCTGAAAAGTAGCTCTTCATCAATATCTATGTTGAAATTGAAGCGATCTTCAAACCTTAGTTTTTGAGTAGTTAAATACTTTGCTAAGATTTCCTTTTCAATGTCTATTGTAATAAACTCCTTTGGTGAATTCTCAAGTATCAAGCGAATCAATCGAGAGAAGTTAACAAGAAACTTCGATGTCTTTTCAGGGGTGTTTTCGTAAATATAACTTTGAATCACCGCCAAGGCATTAAAAATAAAGTGGGGATTCATTTGTGAGCGCAACAAGGTTTGTGACATTTCGGATTCTCGCTGCTCTTGTAAGGTAGTCCGCTGACGAACAATAAAAAACACAGAAACGGCCGATAAAAAGAATATCGCAATGACAATACTTATTCCCAGCAATTGACGGTCACTTTGAAGCTGTAAGATTTCTTTTTCCTTTAATTCTTTTTGGAGTTTTTCTTCTTGCGTTTCAATTAAACGCTCACGTTCTTCCCTTGAATTGGTTTGTGTGAGGTCCTCAATTTTCTTACTGTCAATTGAAAAGGAGTTTCGTCTTAAAAAGTCGGTATGTCGCTTCAGGTAATCATACGCTTTTTGTTTCTGACCTTGTTCGGCATACACATTCGACAAGGCAAAGTAACTTTCGTAAATTCGATTACGCTCCTTGATGTTGTTTCGAATTACAATGGCTTTTAATATATTTTTCTCTGCATTTATTAGATCTTTTTTTGATAAATAAACCAATCCAATTTGATGATAAACACTCGCCATTTTTTCTGGTTGTCTTGACTGTTCGAAATACGTGAGTGATGTATTAAACGCCTCCAATGATTTATTAATTTGTTTTGCTGCGTTATAGGTTTCCCCCAACACCATCCAGGCTTCCCCAAGAGATAAGTAATCTTTCAAGGCTTCCAACCCTTTGACACTAGTAGGAAGAAACGCCAAGACCTCATTCGGGAATCCTTTTCTGATTTCGATTCGAGCCCTAAGGATATCGTTCTCTAATTTCAAGCGTTTACTGGAAATTCTTCCACCTTTTAATTGACTCTTTCTTAGGTAATTTTCTGCTTCTCTTAGGTTTCCCGCATCTAACGATAATTCTGCGATAAATCGATTGAATATACACTCGTAATATGTGTTGTTAAGTTTTTCTACCACTTGCAGGGCTAATAATTCTTGCGTAACGGCCTCTTGAATATTTGAAAATTGGGCATGATTCAGAGCAGATTGATGCAAGCACAAGGCCAATTCTAGTTCATTGTTGGAGCGTTTTGCAAATTCAATGGCTCGATAAATAAATAAATCAGATGAATCTTTCTTGTTCTCATAAAGGTATACTTTCGAGTATAGCCTGTAAGCTTGCGATACCCACTGGTTTTCACGTGTTGTTCTTGCAAAATTAACGGCCTGTTCAAGCCTTTTTTTAGCCGCATTAAATTCACCGGTTAGCAAATAATATTCACAGACTTCAAGTTGCTTAAGATACAGTATGTATGGATTATTAATGGATTGATTTTTTATTGAATTCAGCCGTGCTGCATCATGCATAAATCCTTTGTAATTTCCATTAAGTGATTTTTCATAAACTTTCAATATTCGTATCGTCGGAGTATTCGCGGTTATACCCTTTAATTTCTTGCTAAACTCAATGGGATTGAATCGGTTTTCTTGACAAAAACGAATGAGCTCCGATTCTTGAGCAAAGGATTGCTTATATAAAAGCAAACACAGCATGCTAATGATTAAGATGGGATTTAAAGAAAATGAACGGGTAGAATTCACCTAACAAAGATAACTTTTCAGTGCTAACCTCCAATTACTTTTCTACCTTTGTTTTATGTTAAATGACTTGATTCATGGGTGGTTATCTGAAGACATAGGGGAGGGGGATCACTCAAGCTTAGCCTCGATTAATCCTGAGGCAAGAAGCACTGCCCGCTTATTGATTAAAGAATCAGGTGTTATTGCGGGCTTAGCAGTGGCTAAACGAATCTATGAACTTACAGATGTTAGTGCAAACATACAATGGTTGAAGCAAGACGGGGATGCTATTGAAGCAGGTGAAGTTGCGTTTATCGTTGAAGGAAATGCACAGAACATACTAAGCACCGAGCGTTTAATTCTAAATTGCATGCAGCGGATGTCAGGCATTGCTACTAAAACACATGCATTAAGTCAACAAGTTGCCCATACTTCGACCAAGTTACTCGATACTCGAAAAACAACGCCTGGTTTTCGTCTCCTAGAGAAAGAGGCCGTGCGAATCGGCGGGGGGCATAATCATCGCTTTGGTTTATATGACATGATTATGCTCAAAGACAACCACATTGATTTTTGTGGCGGTATTCAAAAAGCCGTCGATGCGGTTAATGCTTATAAAAAAGCCGAACACTTAACGATACCCGTCGAAGTAGAAGTTAGAAACGAAGCGGAACTCCTTCAAGTGATTCAAACCCAAGGGGTGAATCGAATCCTATTAGATAATTTCTCGCCGGAACAAATTAAGTCGTGTATTTCCATGATTCCGTCTCATTTTGAAGTCGAAGCTTCCGGGGGTATAACGGAGGCTAATATCGTAGGATTTGCTGAGGCAGGAGTTCACTTTATTTCCGTGGGTGCCTTGACACATCATGTTAAAAGCTTAGACCTTAGTCTAAAGGCAATAATTCATTAGTAAGATTCGAGTAGTTTACAGACTTGCTATTCCTATGACCTGTACCGTATCAATTCTTCAAGTAGTGTGGAGTCTTCCTCCAGTTTATTGCCTATAACCACAAGGTTTGCACCCGCCTCATGTGCTGTTTGAATGGAAGCAATTGTTCGTAATCCCCCGCCAATAATTAAGGGATTCCCAAGCGCACTTAATTCGCGTATGATTTCTTCTGAAACTGGTGTGTGCGCTCCGCTTCCCGCATCAACATACAGGCAATCCATACCTAAGAGAATTCCGGCTTTTGCCGTTGAAGCGATGTGTGTCACATCTTTTTGCGGAATTGGTGCAGTACCCGAAACCCGTTCTACAGCCGATTGAATGCCTCCATCCACTAAAATGTATCCGGTACTAAGTATTTCCATGTTCGATTGAAATAGCAACGGTGCGGCTTCTACCTGTTGTCCAATTAAGTACCTTGGGTTTCGACCCGATATTAGCGATAGAAAAAGTAAACCATCTGCGCGCGTGTCCAGTTGTTCCGTCCCCCCGGGAAAGATAATCAACGGGATCGATGTGGTCGCCTTAATTAATTCAATTGCGCTACTCATCTGTTCGGAATTCACGGTACTTCCCCCAATAAAAATAAATTCCGGGGAAATCGCGCAAATCGCTTGCAGTTGCCGCGTAAATTGCGCTTCATTCACGGCTTTTTCTGGGTCTACTAAAATTGCGATTCCTCGTTTAAGTTTTGATAATTTAGCGAGGAGTGGTTTTTGGTTATGCATAGGTAGCAATGGAAAGTATAACGTTCTTAACAAACAAGCTTTCACAGTTAACAATGAAATCTTTGGTGCCCGTTTCTACTACAAAAGTAAACTTCGTTCCGGTAATTGCGATGCAACGCATTTGTTTTTTCCAATGGATTCCTTTGAGATTAATAAGTTTATAGAGGGCCTCCTTACAACTCCATAATTGCGTAAGTTGAATAACACCGACTTCACCACCGAATAATTCAAGTTCTTCGCTGCTGCAAAACCGATCCGATAGGGGTGTGATTCGACCCGAAACTTCTTCAATATCGCATCCAAAGGGTATCGTTGCGTGCGCAAACAAGGCCCAATGCGCAGTATGACTTATTCCTATATGTATGTCGGATTTGTTCAATTTAGGCTTTCCGTTTTCCCCATAAATAATTAATTCTTTACCAAATACCCGATGCTTAAGTTGGCGCACTGCATTGAATTCTTTTTTACGTTGGGCATTGCCAAATGAATTCAGTTGGTTCGTTTCCTCTATCGTTAAGATGTTTTCGCCCATATTAAGCTTATCGATCTCACCAATAACCCAATCAACCAAAGCGTTATTTCCCTGCGTTTCATCCATAAGCAATTCGATTTTAGCCATTCGAGCGATATTCAAACCACAAAACTCGACATTTTTTTCTTTTTATTTTTTTAACATTTTGGCCATCCAAGTTTATATTTCTATATTTAGCAACTTAAATTTAATGTGTTCTTAGCAAAAATATACGAAAGAATATGCTGAAAAAATTACAGTTATTAGTGTTAAGCGTTTTGTTTTCAGGCGCTTACATGTTTGCTCAGTCGGGATTGGGAACCCTAAAAGGGATCGTAAAAGATCAGAAATCAGGTGAGGTAATCCCCAGTGCCAAGGTTTACTTGATGTCAGGAACTTCCATGAAGGGGAATGCCATTACAGATGACAAAGGTGAATTTCAAATTAATGCCATTTTACCGGGTACATACGACGTAAAGATTACTAATAAAATTGAGGGTTATCAAGATGCACTCGAGCAAGGCGTTGTCATTTCTTCGGATAAAATTACCTTCTTGGAAAAACTTACGTTAGGGAAACCTGAGAATGAACTCCAAAAAGATGAGGTAAAGGTTACCCGTTATAAAGTTCCGTTAATTGACAAGGATGGTGGGGCAACAGGTGCGGTACTCGGGAGAGAAGACATCTCGAGAATGCCTGTGCGTTCTGCGGCCGGTGTTGCGCAATCTGTTGGTGGAGTAAATACGAACGAAGGAAGCGGTGAAATATCAGTTAGAGGTTCTCGTTCAGATGCCACATATTTCTTTATTGATGGGATCAAAGTGCGTGGTTCTGCTAACTTACCAAAAGCAGCGCTTGAAGAAGTTTCGGTAATTACAGGTGGGGTTCCCGCAAATTACGGTGACGTGACTGGTGGTATTATCTCGGTTACCACAAGAGGTCCGTCGGCTATATATTTTGGTAGTATTGAAGCAGTTACTTCTGGTGCGTACTTTAAAGGTGCAGATCCAAATGGGTATGACGGAAAAGTAATAGGTCTCGATAAATTCGGATACAACTTGATTGAAGGAATGTTGTCTGGACCACTTTGGATGCAAAAAGATTCTGCGGGCAATAAAACTCGCCCCCTATTAGGATTCCTTGTTTCTGGTAACCTTACTGATGAATTAGATAACCGTCCATTGGCAGGCGGTGGATGGCGTGTCACAAAAGAAACCAGAGATGAGTTGCTTTCTAATCCTCTTCGTCCAACATCAACTGGTTTCGGAACCTTTCATAATGCATTGTTTTTACAGAATCCATTAGATGCAGAAGGTAATCCAACAGCAGATTCGGATTTTGAAAAAGTTCCTTGGAGAATGAATGCTAGAAACACAACGATTTCTGGACAAGGTAAGATCGATGTGAATACCGGACCATCGGTAAACTTACAATTTGGAGGTTCATTAAATTACTTTAGAGCGTCAAACTACTCTTATGCAGCTTCGCTTTTGAACTTTACTAATTTTGGTGAGTCAAAAGGACTAGATTATCGTGTGTATGGTAAAATCTCACAGCGTTTTACTAACGATAATAAAAACAGCAAAATCAAGTCGGCGAATTACACCTTAATGGTTGATTACAGTAAAACGCTTCGTGATTCTTACGATCCAAAGCATCAATACAACATGTTCAACTATGGTCACGTTGGTAAATTTACTACCCGTCGCACACCATCGTATCAGTTTAATGACAACCTACAACGTTGGGAGCACAACGGATTTAAAGATTTAGAGGTTGCATTCTCTCCTTCTGAAACCAATGCTGCATTAGCTGCAATTACTACACAATACTATAACATCTATCAAGATGATGCGTTAGGTCACTACGAAAACTTGTTCCAAATCCAACAAGGGAATGCCTTGAGAAATGGGGATGCGCCACAAAGCGTTTATGGCATTTGGTCGAATATTGGTTCTCCATCAAATGGCTTTGGTAAATTTGAAAACGATCAGTTCCGTGTAACGGGTGCGGGTTCCTTAGTGATTGGAAATCATAGCATCTCACTTGGATTTGAATACGAACAACGAATCGACCGAGGGTGGTCTGATGGAGATCAAGGGCCTGTGGCCATTTGGTCTATTGCTCGTCAGTTGATGAACTTCCACATTGAAGAGCTTGATTACGCTTCTGGTGTAATTACAGATTCAGGATCTTTTAAAGCAATCACATACGATCGCTTAAATGCTGGATATGCGAGCCAATCTGGAACTGGAATATATGGTGGACAGTTGAATAACGACAACCAGTCTTTCTTTGATTACAGTGTAAGAAAAGCACTTGGGTTAAACATCGCTGGTGATGATTATGTAGACATAGATATGTATGACCCAAGCATGTTCCAATTTGATATGTTTTCGCCGGATGAATTAATGAATGGAGGTAATTCATTTGTTTCTTACTACGGATTTGATCATACAGGAAAGAAAGTTAAAGGAACTACAGATATTAATAAATACTTCAATGAGTTCGATGAGAATGGAAATTACAAGCGATTTATTGGGGCATTCCAACCTACCTACATGGCCGGATATATCATGGATAAATTTGCGTTCAAGGACATCGTATTTAACGTTGGTTTACGTGTGGATGTATTTGATGCAAATCAACCAGTTCTTAAAGATCCTTACCTTTTCTTTAATGCACGCACAGTTAAAGAAGCGAAAGAACTTAAGGCAAATGATCCAGGACAGTACAATTGGGTAGTTATTCCTGAAAGTATGGGCGATGACTACATCGTTTATGTGAATGATATTTCAAACCCAACTGGTATTAATGGATTTAGAACAGGAGATCAATGGTACAACGCAGTAGGTACAACGGTTGAAGATCCTAAAACAATTCAAGGTGCTGGTGGTATTGCTCCATGGGTATTAAATCCAGGGCAAACTGCACCGGATGCATCTGCGTTTGAAGACTACAAAGCTCAAATTAACGTGATGCCTCGTATCGCTTTTTCATTCCCGATTTCTGAGAAAGCTTCGTTCTTTGCGCATTATGACATCTTAACTAAGCGTCCTACCTCAGGTTTCCGTTTTGATCCATACGAGTATCAATACATTCAAACACGAAGTGCAGTTATTTCAAACGCGAATCTTAAACCAGAAACCACAGTGGATTATGAATTAGGATTCCAACAAGTATTATCGCCGACATCTTCATTGAAAATCTCTGCGTTCTACCGTGAACAACGTAATAATGTACAGTTAATCAATGTATTCATGGCCTACCCAGCGTCTTATAAAACGTTTGGTAACCGTGACTTCGGTACGGTTAAAGGAATGACAATTGCATACGACTTACGTCAAACTGGAAATATCCGTATGACAGCAAACTATACCTTACAGTTCGCTGATGGTACAGGTTCTGATGCAACGTCTATGGCGGCATTCATCAATGCAGGTATTCCTAACCTAAGAAATATCTTCCCATACAGCTATGACCAACGTCATGCATTTGCTATTACGTTCGACTATCGTTACGGTGAAGGTAAAGACTATAACGGACCAAAAATTGGTGGATTCAATGTCTTAGAAAATACTGGATTGAACATCTTTACTAACATCAATTCAGGGTATCCGTATTCTGCACAAACATTCATTACAGATGAAGGTATTGGTAACTTGAATGCGGGGATTAGCGGTACAGTAAATGGTTCTCGTATGCCTTGGACGTATCGATTAGACATGCAGTTGGATCGAAACATTACCATAACCCACAAATCAAAAGACGCGAAAAGTAAGGATAAAGAAAAAGTTTCTAATTTGAACATTTATATCCGTGCAACGAACTTGTTTAACCAATTCAATATTCTTTCAATTTACCGTGCCACAGGTAATGCCGATGACGATGGATATTTAGCTGCTGCAGCGAGTCAAACGTCTATCCAAAATCAAACAGATGAACAAGCATTTCGTGATTACTACTCCATGAAGGTGAATAATCCGTTTAACATTAGTGTACCTCGTACCATTCGTCTTGGAGTAAAATATGATTTCTAAAATAAATAGCATAAAGGTTATGAAAAAGCAATTATTTGCCGCATTTATCGCAATTGTAT
>CANHSL010000056.1 GCA_947463385.1 Flavobacteriales bacterium | reverse complement strand
CGGTTTTCCCTACCTTTGAACTTTCCAAACTGCGAATTGTTTCTATCCCATGAAAAAGACTTGTGTGCTCCTGATCCAACTTGGTACGCCCGATAGCCCAAAAACCTCCGATGTTCGTCGTTACCTTTCTGAATTCCTCAATGACCCTCGCGTGATTGACATTCCGTGGCTTGCTCGGAAAATTTTAGTTAATGGCATCATTGTTCCTTTTCGAGCGCCTAAATCAGCTAAGATTTATAAAGAATTGTGGGAACTTGGAAAGGGTGTTTCTCCCTTATTAACCTATACACAAAACGTGAGTAAATTACTTCAAGCGGAGTACAATCAAGACAAAGTAACTGTTGAGTTTGCCATGCGCTACCAAAATCCATCCTTGGATTCGGTGCTTGAACGCATCAGATTAGCCAACTACGACCGCATTGTGTTATTTCCGTTATTTCCTCAATATGCGAGTGCCTCTTCGGGGTCTGCACTAGAAAAAGCGATGCGTATTGTTTCCTCTTGGTGGGTAATTCCAGAGGTAATCGTTGCCGGTCAGTTTTACGACAATCCCCTCTACATCGAGAACATCGTAGAAAACACGAAGGCCTTTGACCTCAACTCCTACGACCACATCCTTTTCTCCTACCATGGGTTACCTGAACGTCAAGTAGACAAAGTATATGAAGGAACCGATTTGTGCGGGGATCAACCCTGTGAAACAGAACTCAACGATAAAAACAAAATGTGCTACAAGGCTACCTGTTATGCCACCACAAGACTAATCGTAGAAAAACTTGGGCTGAAAGAAGATCAATACACCGTATGTTTTCAATCGCGCCTCGACAAAAAATGGCTCGAGCCCTTCTCGGATAAAATTGTGGAAGAACACGCTAAAAAAGGAGCTAAACGCTTGTTGGTGTTTAGTCCGGCATTTGTTGCCGATTGCTTGGAAACCTTAATTGAAATTGGAAGCGAGTACCAAGAGATTTTTGAAGAACATGGTGGAGAAACAGTGGATCTGGTTCCAAGTAACAATGACCACCCCCTATTCATCAAGGCCCTGAAACATCAATTAAAGGAATTAGGGATTTAGTTTGAAATCCTTGATTAATCACTATTTTTGCACTGAAATATAATACAATGAATAATACCAAAGAAAAACTAAACTACAAAGTAAAAGACATCTCCCTTGCAGAGTGGGGACGTAAAGAAATTAAATTAGCGGAAGCTGAAATGCCAGGTTTAATGGCTCTTCGTGCAGAATACGGTGCATCTAAGCCCTTGAGCGGTGCACGGATCGCGGGATGCTTACACATGACCATCCAAACCGCTGTATTGATCGAAACACTAATTGATCTAGGCGCCGAAGTTACCTGGTCATCTTGTAACATTTTCTCCACGCAAGATCACGCAGCAGCAGCGATTGCAGCAGCAGGAATTCCTGTATTTGCATGGAAAGGAATGAACGAAGAAGAATTTGATTGGTGTATCGAGCAAACCTTATTTGCTTTCGAAGGCGGTCAACCCTTAAACATGATTTTAGATGACGGTGGAGATTTAACCAATATGGTATTCGACCGTTACCCAGAATTAACCGCAGCGATTAAAGGATTGTCTGAGGAAACCACTACCGGAGTTCATCGCTTGTATGAGCGTAAGAAAAACGGAACCTTGGTGATGCCTGCAATCAACGTAAATGACTCCGTTACAAAATCTAAATTCGATAACAAATACGGATGTAAAGAATCCTTGGTTGATGCGATTCGTCGTGCTACGGATGTGATGATGGCTGGTAAAGTAGCCGTTGTTTGCGGATACGGTGATGTTGGTAAAGGTTCGGCTGCGTCGTTGCAAGGTTCAGGTGCTCGTGTTATTGTTACCGAAATCGATCCGATTTGTGCACTTCAAGCAGCCATGGATGGATTTGAGGTAAAACGATTAGATAGCGTGATTGGCTTAGCTGATATCATTGTTACCGCTACAGGAAACAAATCCATTGTAACTGGAAAACATTTCGAAGCGATGAAAGACAAAGCAATCGTATGTAACATCGGTCACTTCGATAACGAGATTGACATGGCTTGGTTGAACAGCAACTATGGTTCAACAAAAATGGAAATTAAGCCACAGGTGGATTTGTACAATGTGAATGGAAATGACATCATTGTTCTAGCTGAAGGGCGTTTGGTGAACTTAGGTTGTGCTACAGGTCACCCATCGTTTGTAATGTCGAATTCATTTACCAATCAAACCTTAGCGCAATTGGAGTTATGGCATAACTCAGATAAGTACGAAAACGATGTGTATACCTTGCCAAAGCATTTGGATGAGAAAGTAGCACGTCTTCATTTATCAAAAATTGGTGTAGAATTGGAAGAATTATCTTCTGAGCAAGCTGATTACATTGGCGTTGATGTGAAAGGTCCGTTTAAAACGGATCATTACCGATACTAAGATTTAAGTTTTATACGAAAAGCGGCCTCGGCCGCTTTTTTTGTGTCCTGTTTTACGGGATTTAAATCCCGTAAAACAGGGTGTTCGTGCGACTCCGAAGGAGTCGAGGGAGTGGTGTTTCAGCGTTCGTTATAATGTGCGACTCCGCTGGAGTCGGGTTAAGGTGTTTCCCAAGTAAAGTTACCTGAATGACTCCAGAGGAGTCATATACCTTACACAAACAATGGGATAAAAAAAAACGACTCCAGCGGAGTCGTACAATACGAAAACCGTCCCTGTTTTACGGGATTTTAAATCCCGTAAAACAGGATTAATAAGTTAAAATCTCATTCAAGGTCGTATGGATTTGCTTTAACTCTGCCTTTGATACTGAACCTACTCGCTCCAACAAACGGTCTTTGGAAATAGATCTTACATGAAGGGTTAAAGCCTCGGACGCTTGCTTTAATCCATTAGAATGAGATGGGTCCAATACCAAGTTTCCATGGTAATTCTTGATTTGCGTAGTCAAGGGCACACACACCACCACCTTTGCATGAACGTTGAGTAAATTACCACTAATGATGATAACGGGTCGATATCCCGCTTGTTCGCTTCCTTTCACGGGATTTAAATCCGTGAACCAAATTTCACCTTGCTTCATTCTTCCGAAAGTTGGCTTAAATAATCGGCCATTCCTTCTTCAGCAAGCATTTGCAGATCGGTATCCGCTGCCATTTGCTTATAGGATTTAACATAGGCAGCCCGATTAAGTTGCTCTAGATAGATGCGAAGCGCGCGCTCGATGAGGGTGTTTTTGGGAACAGACAGCTCCTTGGCTTTTTGCGCAAGGGATTGTAGAAGATCATCAGGAAGTGAACTGGTGAAGGTTGACATAATTATAATTAATATTTATTAAATGCAAATATAAAAAATAGTTACGAAGTGCATTGTCCCGGGAACGTTGAAAATTGTTAAAACCCTGTTTCACGATCGTGAAACAGGGTTTTGAACCAACCTTAGGCAATTTCTTCTTCTGCCAATACCGGTTTTCTGAACACAATTTGTCCTTCGAACATATCCATCACCACGGTTTGAGTCATGTCCACTGTTTTTGCAAGTAAGGCCTTCGACAAGCTATTCAATACTTCTTTTTGAATTACTCGTTTCACCGGACGCGCTCCAAAGAATGGATCGTAGCCCAAGGACACAATATGCTGAAAAGCATCAGGAGCAACATACAACCTTACCCCTTTCTCCTTCAATTGAACCTTAAGTTTCTCTAGCTGAATTCCTACAATATCTTTTACATTGGAAAAGGTGAGCGGTAAAAACAAAATCGTTTCATCGATTCGATTTAAGAACTCTGGCCGTATCGTTTGGCGCAACAATTCAAGCACTTGCTTTTTAGCCTTCACCGCTAATTCTGGATACTCTTTTTCCTTCGCATGTTCAAACGTTTCTTGAAGAATGTGCGATCCTAAATTAGAAGTCATGATAATGATCGTATTTTTAAAATTGACCAATCTTCCTTTATTATCTGTTAATCGCCCATCATCCAGTACCTGCAAGAGTACATTAAACACATCCGGGTGCGCCTTCTCGATTTCATCAAGCAACACAATGGAATATGGCCTTCTACGAACGGCTTCTGTTAGCTGTCCACCCTCATCATACCCCACATATCCCGGAGGCGCTCCCACCAAACGACTTACGCTGTGCTTTTCTTGATATTCACTCATGTCGATTCGTGTCATGGCATTTTCATCGTTGAATAAAAATTCTGCTAGGGCTTTAGCCAATTCTGTTTTTCCAACTCCGGTTGTACCAAGAAATATAAACGATCCAATCGGACGCCTTGCATCTTGTAGACCTGCCCTGGAGCGTCTTACTGCATCCGACAAGGCCTCAATGGCTTCTTCTTGTCCAACCACCCGTTTTTTAAGTTCATCTTCCAACCTGAGTAACTTACTGACTTCGCTTTCTACCATTTTTTGCACAGGAATTCCTGTCCATTTGGAAACTACCTCAGCAATTTCTTCCGTATCCACTTCCTCTTTTATCATTTTGGATACCGATTGAATTTCACTCAATGTTTTCTTAGAATCTTCTAACTTCCGCTCGGCTTCTTGAATTTTTCCATATCGAATTTCAGCTACTTTACCGTAATCTCCTGCACGCTCAGCTACATCCGCCTCATATTTCAACAATTCAATCTCCTCTTTGGAATGCTGGATGGACTCTAACATTTGTTTCTCTGTTTGCCATTTCGAGGTCAATCCTTGTCGTTTTTCATTGAAATTAGCCAAGTCTTTTTCAACCGTTTCCAGTTTAGCGGTATTATTTTCTCGCTTTAATGCTTCACGTTCAATTTCAAGTTGCATGATTTTACGCTCGATTTCATCCAATTCCTCCGGTTTAGAATTTATCTCCATTCGAAGTTTGGAGGCCGCCTCATCGATTAAGTCGATTGCCTTATCCGGTAGGTGACGGTCAGAAATATAGCGTTGAGACAACTCCACCGCAGCAATAATCGCAGCATCTTTGATGATCACCTTGTGGTGATTTTCGTATTTTTCTTTGATTCCACGAAGTATAGCAATGGCATCTTCGGTATCAGGTTCATCAACCAGCACGGTTTGAAAACGTCGAACCAAGGCCTTATCCTTTTCAAAATACTTTTGATATTCATTTAAGGTAGTAGCACCTACGGCGCGTAATTCTCCACGAGCCAAGGCCGGTTTCAAAATATTTGCAGCATCCATAGCGCCTTCGCCCCCACCGGCACCAACTAAGGTGTGGATTTCATCAATAAATAAGATGATTTCACCATCCGAGTTAATCACTTCCTTTACCACAGCCTTCAAGCGTTCTTCAAATTCTCCTTTATATTTCGCACCAGCGATTAAGGAACCCATATCCAAGGAATAGACCACTTTTGTTTTTAGGTTTTCGGGTACATCCCCGCTAATAATACGATGCGCCAAGCCTTCAGCAATAGCAGTCTTTCCAACCCCTGGCTCACCTATTAAGATGGGGTTATTTTTTGTTCTACGCGTTAGAATCTGCAATACGCGTCGTATTTCTTCATCACGTCCAATAACGGGATCGAGTTTCCCTTTGACAGCCATTTCATTCAAGTTCTTCGCATATTTCTCTAAGGATTGATATGTGTTTTCTTGACTGGAACTCTGTACTTTTTCTCCATTTCTCATTTCCATAATGTCTTTTTTTAATTGATTTACTTGTATACCTGAATCTTTCACTAATTGAGCTAAAGAATCTTTGGATTGACACAAGTGATAAAACAATGCATCCACCGCTAAATAAGAATCACCCCAAGCGTCTAGGTCACTAATTCCTTTTTTAAGGACAGAAGAAAGCGCATTGGATATATGCAACTCACCTCCTTGAACCTTTGGATACCCCGCCACCACAGCATTAACCGCCGCGCGAAACACAGCCTGATTCACCCCCTGCTTATCCAACAACCTGGGAACGACCTCCTTATCCACCAATAGAAGTCCCATCATCATATGTCCTGTATCCAACACCTGATGCTGGTTCTCTTGGGCTAATTCTTGCGCTTTCTGTAGCGCTTCTTGAGCCAAGGATGTTAATTTAGATAAATCCATAAGGGTATTATTTTTTGTTTCGAATGGTGCTCAAATCATAAACCACCAATCTTTAAGTGCCATTTTGACATTTTCAAACCCATTCAAGAAGACAAATTGGCTGATTTCGATATAAAAAATCAAATAATGAAACCTTGAAACAGACAATTCGTTAGAGGAGTCTATGAAACAATTTGGTTTACTCTTCTTTATCGCACTTTGCACGGGTAATTTCTTCGCGGAACCTATTCAGCCGGCTCGATCGATAAAACAAGAAGGAATTCGAATTTTAATTCATGAAAATAGGGTTCGTTACGTGATTGCGAGCAGAACAGATTCATATTATAAAATCTCTAAACAAACTGGGATTAAACTTTCTCAGCTTCATCACTACAACGAATCGTTTAAAGAAAAGGATATGCTAAATGAAGGGGACATCATATACTTAGATCCTCGGCGCATTAAATCAAAAAATAAAAAATCGATTGTATTAACGCAATCAATGAGTGTGCGGGAACTTGCGCAGCGAGAAGCCCTTAAACTCAAGCCACTCATGCGGAGGAATGATATTTCTTCCGCGGACGAACAACTGCCGTGCGGTAGAGAGGTATTCCTTCGATAACATTAGAAGGGATGTTTAGTTGTTGTTGTTTGTTAAAAGTCTCCTTCGGGAGACTTTTTTATTTTATATCTGTTCCTAAACTTTCGTTCGCATAGCATTTCATGGCCTTCTCCATAAACACCTCTTGTTCTTTCAAATCAAGTGAACGCCAATAATCATTGCAATCCATTGCTTCTTTGGAATCTTTATCAATCATTCGCTTACCACATTCACATGCATCCATTTTCTGTTCGCATGCTGCTAATAAGGCGCCAAAGACTATCAGGGCTATTAATTTCTTCATTATAAAATTTTTACGGCTATTTGGTAATAATTATTTACTGCGCCTAACACTTCATAGTTAATATAAAAGGAGTTGGCCCATTCGGTGAATGCCTTATACTCATGTTGAGGAACATTAAATTCATCAAAGAATATCACATCTCCGGGACGTAAATAAGGCGTGATTAAGGTGAGTACATACAAGGTTGCTGTATATAAATCCGCATCCATGTGAATCACTTTTTTTCTTGACGGATCGAAATTCGCTAAAAATGGAAGCAAGGTTTGTTGAAATAATCCTTGATAAAATTGGTAGCGATCGTCGTTAATTTCAGGCAAGGACTCCCCAGAACTCATATCTCCTTTTTTAAACGGCCCCCAATCTTCTGGAAGTCCGGTGAAGGTATCGAATCCATAAAAACGAGCTTCCGGATGGGAGATACGCGCTGTCCACCACTTAAAGGAATCTCCCTTAGAAACACCAAACTCTAAATAATCGATTGCACTTTCTAAGCCCTCCTGATTTATCACATGCTCAAATAACTGCTCCCGTCGGGAATAATCAAATTTGAACGAATAAAAATCTGTATGGGCTAACTTTTTATGCTGTTGTATCCACTTAGATAAGCCAGCCATGGCCCCTATAAAGGAGAACAAATGGGCAGAAAAAAAGCGGTGACCGTGAAAAAAGAAAAACAAGCCTTTTAATTTACCGCGTAAAAACATCAATCGTCTCATGTGTTCAAAGGTAGGAAATCAAACGAAAATAAACGGGAAATTCAGAAACCCAACTTAAGGTTTGATTTTTATATCTAAGAGTTCGAGTTTTTCACTTCGCGAGATCGACCCTGGATTCAAACCCGGTTTTCCTTCAGGAATCCGACAATGTAATTCATGATAATAGTCCACCCACACTGGATAATAGGATTTGGTTTGTGGGTCCATAAACGTCATGGGCTCTAGTTCAAAAACAGGATTCCCATGGTTGGCTACTTTAAACGATTCATACAATAATTCACTGCAATAATATTGGTCATTATTCAATAAAAACACGTCATCATACGGTTTACCTAACAAGGACTTTGAGTATTTAACTGCCCGTGAAATCAGGCCCTTATCGCTAGTTTTTAATCTGGCCGCCAGCACCTTGTTGCTTCGCTGCAAGAAGTCCGACATGGATGTTATTTGTACCGCAACACCAATGGCTTCAATAACTTTCAAGGTATCATGCTCCTCAATGACCATGGCACAATGCGAAAAATCTCTCCCATTTACTCCCTCCGTCACGGTTTCAATGGCCGTACACATTGGACCACAATCCAAATCCTGAAAAATCAAATCGCCTGCCTTTAACCCCTCATCAACTTTTTCCTCAGCACATGAAGCGCATAGACAAAGACAAGATAAAATCAGGTAATAAAATCGTTGTGACATTGGGTCAAATATAGTAATTTTAAAGCCCATGAAATTAAAGGCTCTACTCTTCTTCATCCTACTTTCCTTTTTTAGAACAGGTCAGGCGCATGAGTATCACCTTGCCTTCATGGAATTAGAGTATTATCCATCAGAGCAACAGTTCCAAGCTACGTTAAAGATTACAGCTCACGATTTAGCCTATATTTTTTCGAAAAAACATGGAAAAGATTTGAGTATAGACCACATCCTCAAAACCGACAGCTTGTATTCCGAATTAACTCAATTTATTTGCGCAGGATTCACCTTATTTCAAAATAATCAAGCGGTTTACTTTAAGGTTGATGGTAATGAATTAACTAAGAACGGGGATCTGCTTTTCTATCTATCCTCCGAGGCTATTGAATACCCAGGAAAGTTAACCTTTACATTTCCATTGCTCACCCCGTATTTCCCAGAACAACAAAACAAATTAGATTATTTAAAAAAAGGTTCACATCACACCTTAACCTTTCTTTCTACCGATTACACCAAAGAAATACCCGTAACCCCATGATGAAAACTATACTTTGCCTTTTATCGATTGCGATTGCCACCACATCTTTTGCTCAAAAGAAGTTTGCTCAACTTGATATGGAACTTCCAACACCAAACGAATACCGAAATGCTGCAGGCGCTCCAGGTCATGGGTATTTCCAACAGCAAGCGGACTATAAAATGAATTTAATCCTAGACGATGCAAGTCAAAAACTAAGTGGAACGGAGACCATTACCTACACCAACAATTCGCCGGATGCGCTCCCATATTTATGGCTTCAATTAGACCAAAACATTTACGACGAGCATTCCGACACCAAGCTAATCGAGGTGGAGAAAATGGAAGATTTTAAATCAATTGGCGACATTCAAAAGCGCTTTTTTAATTACGATGGTGGCTTTAAAGTGGAAAGCATTACATCGACTTCAGGACAACAAATGTCCTACTTTATTAATAAAACAATGCTTCGAATTGATCTAGCCACTCCACTTGCCCCTAAAAGTAGCATTAGCTTTACGGTTAAATGGTGGTACAACATCAATGACCGCATGGCCGTTGGTGGTCGTTCGGGGTATGAGTATTTCGAAAAAGACAAAAACTACCTGTATACACTCGCTCAGTTCTTTCCGCGAATGTGCGTGTACAGCGATGTGACCGGTTGGCAAAACAAACAGTTTCTAGGTCGAGGTGAGTTTACCTTGCCCTTTGGAAATTACGACGTGAGCATTACGGTACCATCAGACCATATCATTGCAGCAACGGGAGAACTTCAGAACGGATCGGATGTATTAAGTGCCCTGCAAAGAAAGCGCGTTGAGCAAGCAAAAAAAGCGAATTCTCCGGTGTTAATTGTTACGCAAGCGGAAGCAGAAGCGGCAGAAAAAGAAAAGAAATCCAACACTAAAACCTGGCGATTTAAAGCGACGAATGTTCGCGATTTCGCCTTTGCCAGTTCGCGCAAATTTATCTGGGATGCCCAAAACGTTACGGTCGGAGGCAAGAACATTCTTTGTATGTCTTTCTATCCCAAAGAAGGTAACCCACTGTGGGAACGTTACAGTACCAAACTCGTAGCGCATACGATTAAAACCTACTCAAAATATACGGTCGATTATCCATATCCAGTGGCTATTTCTGTACACTCCAAATGGATCGGCATGGAATACCCAATGATTTGTTTTAATGGTGGAAGACCCGAAGAGGACGGCACCTATTCTGAAGGGGAAAAATATGGCATGTGGGGCGTTATAATTCACGAAGTGGGTCATAACTTCTTCCCAATGATCATCAACTCAGATGAGCGCCAATGGACATGGATGGATGAGGGACTAAATACCTTTGTTCAATATTTAACGGAACAAGAATGGGAACGCGGATATCCATCTAGAAGAGGACCTGCACATCTCATTGCAGATTACATGCGAGGAGATCAAAAATTAATTTCTCCCATCATGACGAATTCAGAATCTATTTTTCAATTCGGTAACAATGCGTATGGCAAACCGGCCACGGGATTAAACATTCTTCGTGAAACCATCATGGGGAGAGAATTATTTGATTATGCCTTTAAAACCTATTGTGAGCGATGGAAATTCAAACACCCAAGTCCTGCCGATTTTTTCCGAAGCATGGAAGATGCCTCTGCGGTTGACTTAGATTGGTTTTGGAGGGGATGGTTCTATGGCACTGAACCGGTTGACATTGCCATTAACGAAGTGAAATGGTTTCAATTAAACAGTCAAAATCCATCGCTTGAAAAAGGCTTCTTGAAGGAGCAAAACGACAATAAGGACATTCATATCGGTGCCACACGCAACGAGACTGCCATCAAAGAAACAATTAACGAACGGGATTCCTTAATCGATGATTACTATGCAAAGCGCAACATTTATTTAGTTGATGCACTGGATAAAAAGGAATACGAAGAGTTCAAGCAGAAAACCAGCGAAAAGGATTTAGCACTACTCAATGCAGGAAAGCACTTTTATGAAGTCCATTTTGAAAATGTGGGCGGCTTGGTTATGCCGCTTATAGTACGGTTCACCTTTACAGACGACAGCACCGAGGTAATTCGCATACCGGTAGAAATATGGCGTCAATATGAAGACAAGGTATCAAAGGTGTTTATTTTTGATAAAGAAGTGAAAGAGATTCGATTGGATCCATTCCTTGAAACCGCAGATGTTGATCTGAATAACAATTCGTGGCCTACAGAAATTCAACCATCTAGGTATCAATTATTTAAGCAAAATCAACCAAAGGAAAACCCAATGCAGCGGCAAAAACGTGTGGACGCGATAAAAAATTAACCCATAATTCACTGTAAGCCAACGAAATTGATTAAATTTCGTCTACCTAACCGATGCTTAAACTACTACCGCTTACTTTTTTAATTGTATTTCCTCTTGTTCTTTTTAGTCAAGGAGATGATTGCCCTACGGCAACTCAAATTAATAATGTATTAAATTATTGTTCTGGCAATGGGGTTTTCACAAACGTAGGCTCAACCCCTGGAACCTATGGATTACCAACCTGTTGGCCCGCGAATGCCACAGAAGATGTTTGGTTTTCATTTACTGCGCTTGGGACGGATGTATTGATTTCGGCAAGTGGAATTGGTGGCGGCGGCACGATGTCGCAACCAAGAATTGCCCTATACGATGGTATTTGCGGAGGTTTAATGAATGAACTCAATTGTTCGAATGGAACTCCTGGATTTGGGACCACACAAATTTATGAAGGAGCTCTTGTACCAGGAAACACCTATTACATTCGCGTTTCAACACCTCAAGCAAACGAAGGAAGCTTCGAACTCTGCATTAATAGTTATACGCCAACCACGAATCCCGGTGCTGATTGTGGTGGCGCGGCATTTTTATGCAACCAAAATCCAGTAAGTGTAGGAACCCTTGGCGGGGGCGGATTAAACAACGATGAACCAGAGCCCGGTACCTGCCTTGATATGCCCGGTCCAGATGAATCAAATTCTTCATGGTTTTATTGGACATGTGGAACTGGAGGCCCCCTCACCTTTGATATCACTCCGGTAAATCCAATGGACGATATTGACTTTATTTTCTATCAACTTAACACAAGCAATCCCTGCGGCGCGAGAACCCCCGTTCGTTGTTGTTCAAGTTCTTGCCTCAATGCCACAGGATCCACAGGAATGGGCCTAGCTGAAGTAGATCAGAATGAATTCCCAGGGTGCCAAGCAGGATATAACGCATATATCCAGAGTATCACCATGACACCAGGAACAAGTTATGCACTACTCGTAAATAATTTCTCTGCCAACACAGGATTTACGCTTACCTTCAATAACAACAATCCAAATGGCGGAACCTTTGCCGGACCTGTACCACAAATTACATCAAGCAACTTAACTATTTGTACTGGAGATTCTGTGGTATTTAATGGGACAAGTTCACAAAATTGTGCAACTTACAACTGGAATTTTACACCAAATGCTTCGCCAAGCACAGCCATTGGCGTGGGATCACACACCATAACCTATCCCAATGCAGGTACATATGTTGCTATCTTAAATGGTCTCGACAATACGGGCTGTCAATCCTTGGATTATGTGAATGTAACGGTAAACCCACCAGTTCAAGTACTTATTGCTCCTGTTGACACGATTTGCAGCGGTGCTAATTTCGTACAAAATATCACCTCATCACCAGCGGGAGCCACCTTTAGTTACTCCCCATCCGCAAACCCCAACCTAACAGGTGCAAACCCTGGTTCCGGAGGAAGTATTAATCAGATTGTAAATAATGTGAGTGCAAGCGCTCAAAACATTACTTACGTGGTAAATGCAAGCTTAAATGGCTGTCAAAACACAGACAGTTGCATACTCACAGTAACTCCATTGGTTGAACCTTCCTTTAATTCGATGGGACCCTATTGTTTGGGTCTAATCCCCGCCCCTATCCTACCTGCGACCTCAACCAATGGGATACAGGGACTGTGGAATCCACTCGCAATTAATACGCAACAACTCGGAAATTTTGCTTATGTATTCAATCCAAGCCAAGGGCAATGTGCAGATACGGCGTCAATGGTTGTTCAGATTTCTGAAAACCCAGGGGTTTCTTTTAATGCAGATGTTTTATTGGGATGCTCCCCACTGCAAGGCACCTTGTCAACCCCATCCGTAAATGGCGCTACGTACCTTTGGCAAATCAATGGGCAACAAATTGGGAATACACCAAGCATTTCATACAATTTATCAACTGTTGGCTGTTACGATGTGGAATTACAAGTAGATATTAGCGGGTGTTCGGCATCTGCACTACTCAGCGATTATTTATGTGTTGAAGCTACGCCTGTGGTCAGTTTTTCTTATGTGCCCGGTGAATTTTCCTCACCTTCGGAACTCGTAAGTTTTAATAACGGAACACAAGGAGCAAGTTCATACCTTTGGCTTTATGGAGACGGAAATAGCAGTGCTCAGGTGGAAGGAACGCACACCTACACCAATACGATCGGAGGGTATTTTGTAACGCTAATTGCAAGTTCCCCCGCAGGTTGCACCGATTCACTCACCCAATTTATCGGCTATCAAGAACCATTAATTTACTATGTTCCAAATACTTTTACTCCCGATCAAGACCAATTTAACCAGCAATGGAAACCCATTTTTACTAGCGGGTTTGATCCGTATGATTACCACCTAAGTATTTTCAATCGATGGGGAGAATTAATATGGGAGTCGTTTAATTCCGAAACGGGTTGGGATGGTGTGTATGGTAAAGACTCCCAAGTACAAGAGGGAATTTACACCTGGGAAATCACCTTCGCCACAAAAACGAATAACGAAAAACAACAGATTACAGGAACCTTAAATTTACTTCGGTAATTATTTCATTTTAACCACCTGTTCGAGTAAGGTTTTCTCGTTATTTCGAATTACCAAGAAATATGTTCCTGAAGCTAAGCCATCCATATCACAGAATATGGTATGAACACCACCGGAGAAATTTTGATCGAAATATGTTTTGACGGTAGCTCCATGTGCATCACGTAGTTCACCCATTGCCCTTCCCTCCGCAAGATTTACTTTCACATGAACACTGCTTGGCGTTGGATTTGGATAAACGAGCATGGAGCCATTAGCCAGTGATTGTTCTTCCAAACTTACGTTACACGTTCCTGCTAAGGAATAGAACTGAACCTGGTGAGCGAACAATTGCTGAACCTCATTGGTTGGCACCTGAAACCAATCGCGTAAAATCGAGGCATACACATCCCTAAAATCAATTTGCATGGCAATACCCGCTTGATCAGGCAAGGAACTCCCAATGGTTGGATTTGGTCCGATGATACCGGATTGAATGCATGTTCCAAACAAAAATAAAGGCGCCGCATCTCCATGATCCGTTCCTAAACTCGCATTGGCCTCAATTTGGCGACCAAATTCTGAAAACGTCATTCCAACCACACGTTGCTCTAACCCCAATAATTGTAGGTCATCTTGAAACGCGGCAATGGCATCAGAAACCGTTTTCAACAATCCACGATGTGTTCCGGCTAATAAATTAGTTGCATCCGCTTGGTTATCATGCGTATCAAACCCACCCAAGGATAATACATATACTTTTGTTTTTAATCCGCCAGAAATCATTTGCGCCACATATTTCAACTGCGTCGCCAAGTTATTAGTTGGGTCGTACATAGCCGATAAGCTACTCCCCGCCTGAGCCGCTGCATGGATCACCTGTCCGAAGCTATTTGTTTGTTCGATGATTGTGCCAACAAACTCGACATGTTCACCATAATATGATCCGTCATTAACAAAGCCACCTTGATATAAATTCACGGCATTGTTTGGATTTGAAACGGCATGTGAAAAATTAGCCGCAATTCCTTGACATGTTGCGGTCACTTCAGAGCCCATGCTGATTGCAAAAGGATCTGGATACGTTACGTTAGGGTATCCTGCGGGATAATTTGGATTATATGAATCAAAATATCGTCCCAACCAACCACGTGTTTCACTCACATCAAGAGATCCTGAGGTCCAAATATCCATGGACCGAAAGTGGGATCTGTTTTGCTCCGGGTAGCCCACATTTTGTACCACACTCAATTTCCCTTGGTCAAATAATCCTTTCATTCCCTGCATTTGTGGATGAAAACCAACCTCTGGAGTTACCGATAGGATTTGATTCTGTGGAATAATTATTTCGGAACGATGCATCATCAAATTAGCGTATTGATCTATGGGAATAACGGTATTCAATCCATCATTACCTCCATTTAAGCGAATCATTACTAACACACGATCTTCAGCACCTGTAGAAAAATTAAAGAGCTTCTGACTCAAAGCCTGCATACCAAAACCATTCGAAACGAAGGGTAAACTTGCAGATGTTAAAGCTACATTTCTAATAAACTGTCTTCTTTTCATAGGATTCGCATTAAATCATTTGATATTGAGGCATTTTAAAAACTCGATCGAGCACCAATTGTACGCGATATCTCACAGGATCTACAAAGGTCGGGTTATTCGGATTGTTTAAATACTCGTTGTATTGCAAGGTCCATTCAAAGGTTGGAAGGTTATTCGTTAATATGTTAACCAAATCTGCATGGGTTGCTGGATCCACGGGCTTAGAAATAAACAATTCACAGATGTCATCGATAACCGAAATGGCACTCGAGGGTAAACTCAAATTATTTAGAAACGGTATGGTATCAACTTTCAAGGTATATCCGTTAATTGGTATGCCGAAAATAAAGAGCCCTGTGGCAATGTCAAAACGAAATTTAATGGTGGTGGAATTAATCCAAAGCCTTGAAAATGCGGGAGATAAATAGTATGCCTCCCATCCAGCAACACTTGCCGG
>CANHSL010000055.1 GCA_947463385.1 Flavobacteriales bacterium | reverse complement strand
CTCGCATTAAAAAGAAGCAAACTATCATTTCTACAAACCGAATCATTCGACATGGTAAACTGCGCAGCGATTTGTGAAATATTTATAGTCTTTGTAATACTATCATGACAGCCGGTGGTATAGTTGTGAATTACTTGTTCCACGGTGTAAGACCCATACGTTGCAAAATTGTGGGTTGTATTTCCATTATTTACGCCATCCAACACGGCGTTTCCAATGTTTGTATTCGGAGTTCCGTCACCCCATTCCCATGTCATACTCACATTGTCGGGTTGTTCGCCATGGATAGCATTATCGGTAAATGTAATGTTCACCGGGAAATTACCTGGATTACACACCAATTGTTGCGAAGGGTTAAATTGAGCAATTGGAGCCAATACATACACCGCAGAATCAATGGTAATGGAATCTTTACATCCCCGGAAATCCACAATTAATTGCACTGAGATATACCCAGTATCTTGTGTAAATTGATGTGTAGGATCTTCTTGCGTTGAGGTACCGTCACCAAAATCCCAAAAATACGTAACTTCATTTGGTTGATGGGGAACTGAAATCACCGTACCATTCGTAAAGTTTACGTTTTGTTTAACGCATGTTATCAGGGGACTCACGGTAAAATCAACTAAATCAATGTCGCCAACTGTCACGTAATCATTCATAAACATGGTGTCAATGCACCCAGACTGAGAGGTTACCACCAAGGTAACATCATACAAACCCAAATTATACGTTTGACTCGGCGGGTTTTGTCCGTTGAATGTTTGTCCATTTCCAAAATTCCACTGCCAACTTACGATTGGATTTGCCGGATTAGGACTTGAAGATGTATCAGTGAATTGTACGGTATGTGGTGTACAACCTCCAGGTTCGTCTGCAAAAAAACCAGCCTCAATATTAACAATATTGATGTAATTAGTTTGAGTGGTACTCCCTGTACATCCTGCTGGGGTATTCACTGAAAGTGTTACGTTATACTGTCCACTTGAATTATATACTTGTGGGGGTGGCGTGGTACCTGTAAAGGTTTGACCATTGCCAAAATTCCATGTATAATTTCCAGCTATGCCGGTGGTGTTTGTGAATGTTACCGTAGAGGGGGCACAATTAGTCAGCGGATTTGCAGTAAATGAAGGGGTAATGCTATTTTGAATCGTAATTTGTTGAGTAACATTATCGGTGCATCCTGAACCGGTATTTTGAGAAGTTAATGTTATTGTATAGGTCCCTGCGGTATTGAAGGTAAATGAAGGGTTTTGCTGTGCGCTATTACCCTGGCCTCCAAAATTCCAGCTCCAAGCGTTTGCGCCAGCTGTAGAATTGTCTTGAAAAGAAATTGCGGTTCCAACACATCCTGCTGCTGGAGCAGTAATACCCGCTTGAAAATTACTCACAACAATAGAATCAGTGTAACTAGCAGCACAACCCGTTGTGGTATTGGTAACTGTAAGTTGCACCCCAAAATTACCTGCAGCGTTGTAGGTGACATTGGCAGGGTTTTGACTGTTGGAGTTTTGACCATTTCCAAAATTCCATGCATATGAGAAATTAGCCCCGCTTGATGAGGTATTTGTGAATCCCACGGTTAACGGAACCGTACAACCAATACCGGTTACATTAAACCCAACAGTTGGCGCAGGCAAGACCGTAATGTAATTTGCTTTTATTTCTGAATCAACAGCCCCATTAGCATTAGTTACGACAAGCGTAACGGTAAAGGTTCCTGCTGTTGTAAACACGTGAGAGGGATTCTGTGTGGTCACGGTAACACCATCACCAAAATTCCAGGAATATTGGTTAATCGCTGGACCACCATTTGCCGTGGAAGTTGAAGTGAAGTTCACCGGAACACCGGCACACACACTGAGTGGCGAAGCAGTAAAATTTGCCGTAGGCGCTTGTGCCATTGCGGTAAAAAAACTGCCAATAAATGCGATAAATAATATGTTAATTTTCATAGGCCCATCAAGGACATCAAAAATACGCAAATAGTTGCTTAAAAGCACATTATTTTTTCATGAAGGGAAACCATGAAACGTGCTCATCTTTATTCACATTTCTGCGATCGCAGACCGATAAAAACTGATCTTCTAAAATGGCAGTGATTCCAAAATATTTGGCGCTAGGATGCGCAAAATACCATCCAGAGACTGAAGATGCGGGATGCATGGCCAAGGATTCTGTTAAGGAAACACCAATTCGCTCAGTCGCATTCAATACATTGAAGATACCAAGCTTTTCATAATGATCTGGACATGCAGGATATCCCGGAGCAGGTCTGATTCCTTTGTATTTTTCCGCTATTAATTCTTCGTTATTTAAAGGCGTGTTGTCATAAGCCCAATGCGTAAGCCGCACGCGTTCATGCAACCACTCGGCCAAGGCCTCGGCCAGCCGATCCGCAACCGCTTTGATCATAATGCTGCTGTAATCGTCATGAGCCGCTTCGAATTGCCTACAGATGTTTGTTACGTCACCTGAAGTAACGGCAAAGCAACCGATATAATCATCAATACCGCTTTCCTTGGGCGCAATATAGTCTGACAAACACAGATTAAATTGCCCTGAAGTTTTTTCTATTTGTTGGCGCAAGCCAATGGAACGATGTATTACCTGCTGCTTTGTTTCATCATAAATTTCAATGTCATCACCCACTGCATTTGCATTAAAAATTCCATAGACATAGCTTGGGTGAAACCACCCATTTTTAATGCCATCAGATAAGCACGTTCTTGCATCGTCAAGAAGTTTTGTTGCCTCCACTCCAACCACTGAATCCGTTAGGATTTCAGGGTATTTACCATGTAGATCCCAACTTCTGAAGAAAGGTGACCAATCGATGTAAGGAATTAATGTTTCCACATCTATTTTGCCATCAAAAACACCAAGTTGTCTTGGTTTCACTATGGTATCTTTTGAAAAATCAAGCATCAACTTATTTTTTCTAGCCATCTCAATGGGAACCATTCGTTTGGTTGCATTATGCAATTCATGGTGTGCACGAATTCGTTCATATTCCTCTAACACGGTATCGTGATAGGCCTTGGAATCGCCTCCCAACATTTTTTCGGCGACGGTAACCGCTCTAGAAGCATCGGGTACATAGATAACGGGGCCTTCATAATTCGGTGTAATCTTTACCGCGGTATGCACTTTAGACGTGGTTGCTCCACCAATGAGTAAAGGAATATTTAAATTTCGCTGTTGCATTTCAGTAGCCACCTTTACCATTTCTTCGAGGGATGGCGTAATTAACCCACTTAATCCAATAATATCCACACCTTCTTCAATCGCCCGATCAACAATTTGATTACCAGGCACCATAACCCCCATATCTATAATTTCATAGTTATTGCAGGCTAGAACCACTCCAACAATATTCTTTCCGATGTCGTGCACGTCTCCTTTCACGGTAGCCATTAAAATCTTTCCGGCTTTTTGTATTTCACCATTCTTGTCTGCCTCTATATAGGGCTGAAGAAAAGAAACCGCTTTTTTCATTACGCGTGCTGATTTAACCACCTGAGGAAGAAACATTTTCCCTTCACCAAAGAGGTCACCAACAACATTCATTCCCGCCATTAAGGGTCCTTCAATAATTTGAAGTGGCTTCGGATAAAGCGGTAAACACAGCGCCACATCATCCTCAATAAACTTATCAATTCCTTTTACCAATGCATGTTCGATGCGTTTTTGTACTTCCCATGCTCTCCAAGCCTCATCAACTACCAGTTCTTTTTTGCCTTGCTTAACCGTTTCCGCGAAATTAAGTAAGCGTTCTGTCGCGTCTTCACGGCGATTAAAAAGTACATCTTCAATGTGTTCTAACAATACGGGGTCGATATCGGAATAGACGGCGAGCATCGTTGGATTAACAATCCCCATATTCATACCATGTTGTATCGCATGATAAAGAAAGGCTGCATGCATTGCCTCCCGAACCGCGTTATTTCCGCGAAAAGAAAACGATACATTCGAAACGCCACCACTGACATGGCACCCGGGCAAGTTTTGCGTAATCCATTCGGTAGCTCTAAAAAAATCAAGCGCATTGAGTGCATGTTCTTCCATTCCGGTGGCTACTGGGAATATATTGGGGTCGAAAATTATGTCGTTCGGATGAACATTGGCTTTATTGACCAATAAATCATAGGAACGAGCACAAATCTCAACTCTACGTTCGTAGGAATCCGCTTGTCCTTGTTCATCAAATGCCATTACCACCATGGCGGCCCCCATGGATTGGATAAATTTAGCTTGTTGAATAAATACCTCTTCCCCTTCCTTAAGCGATATGGAATTAACCACCCCTTTACCTTGAAGGCATTTAAGGCCCGCCACAATAATCTCCCATTTAGAGCTATCTATCATGATCGGAATTCTAGCAATTTCAGGTTCTGAGGCAATAAGATTAAGGAAATTCACCATGGCAAATGTCCCATCAATCATGGCTTCATCCATGTTCACATCTAAAATTTGTGCTCCCCCCTCTACTTGCTCGCGAGCGACGGCTAAGGCCTCTTCATAGCGATCCTCTTGAATCAAACGTAAAAATGCTTTTGAACCCGTAACATTGGTTCGTTCACCGACATTAACAAAATTGCTTTGTTTTGTGGCGATTAATGGTTCTAATCCGGAAAGCCTAAGAATTCGTTCCATGTGTTAATTTTCGTGGTGAATAGGACTTAGCGAGTTGGGCTATTTTCGCAATGTGTTCGGGCGTAGTTCCACAGCATCCTCCGATGATATTTACTAAGCCTTTTTTAAAGAAGGATTCCACCTTTAATCCCATAATTTCAGCGGTTTCATCATATTGTCCAAACGCATTTGGAAGTCCAGCATTCGGGTGAGCACTGACAGCGAAGGGGCTCTTATCGCTTAACACGGCTAAATACGGTTCCATCAGTTCTGATCCGAGGGCGCAATTCAAGCCAATAGAAAGCAATTTAACATGTTGTAAAGAAATCAAGAATGCTTCAGGTGTTTGTCCTGAAAGGGTTCTACCGCTGCGGTCAGTAATCGTGCCCGAAATCATTATTGGAAGTGCAATCTTTCGGCTCTCAAAAACCTCATTGGCCGCAAAAAGTGCCGCTTTCGCATTGAGTGTATCGAACACCGTTTCAATTAACAGCACATCTACTCCTCCATCCATAAGGGCTTCAATTTGCTCCTTGTATGCCGTTTTTAACTCATCGAAACTAACTGCTCGATACCCAGGGTTGTTCACATCCGGAGAAATAGAAGCCGTGCGGTTAGTTGGTCCAATAGATCCTGCTACAAACCGCGGTTTATCTGTAAATAAATCCGCTGCATCTCTCGCTAATTTAGCGCCTTGGAAGTTAATGTCATATACTGCATCCTCTAAGTGATAATCCGCTTGAGCGATGGTTGTTCCGGAAAAGGTATTGGTTTCAATGATGTCGGCTCCTGCAGCCAAATACTCTTTATGAATTTCAAAAATGATATCCGGTCGGGTAATATTTAATAAATCATTATTTCCTTTCAATGAGGAAACATGAGAGGCAAAACGTTCCCCTCTAAAATCCACCTCCTCCAACGGATAACGTTGTATCATGGTTCCCATGGCACCATCCAACACCAATATATGGTCTTGAAGTTGTTTTTCAATTGCTGTCATTATTCATTTGGGAAGAAAGGCACAAGCCAAAACTTATCTTTTTCCCTTGTGGGAATAGGATTTGGCACCTTATCAGTACAACAGGTTGCCAAGGTTTCACAGGGCCGGTCCCTCCACCTTTCTTCATAAGTTAAATTAGTAAAGAACTGTTACAAAAATAGGGAGATATTAACGATATGATATCATGGATAACTAGTTTTTTAGCTTAATTTCGATAAAAAAAGCATGAAAACATTTATTAGCGGACTCTTTCATGCCATCGAGGGAATTTCTCGCAGTTGGAATATTGGGAGAAATTTCAGAATCCAAGTAGGGTGCGGTGTTGTATCACTCGTACTTTGTGTTTTGTTAAACGTTCAAGGTTGGGAATGGATTGTTGTGCTTATATTAACCGGTGGGGTGCTTTCATTAGAAACCCTCAATTCATCCATTGAAAAATTGTGTGATTTAATTTCTGTGGACAGAGACCCTAAAATAAAAACAATAAAAGACTTAAGCGCTGGATCGGTACTGATATTCTCTGTTATTGCCATGGTCATCGGCTGCCTGATTTTCATTCCAAAGATTATTTTAGCCCTTAGTTGAGTCGATACTTTGAACCAGAGGTCCTTGCAATTTGCCCCTTTAACTCTAATCCCAAAAGCAGTCCATGAAGTTGGGAAGTTGCCATACACGAATGAATCACCAATTCATCCATATACAGGGATTCATGTTGCTTTAAAATGGAAATTATTTGTTGTTCATTAGGCGATAAATTCACAGGTAAAGAAAGCTCTTGTTGTCTAGAACGCGGCTTATCCCAACCCAACATGATTAGAATATCTGATGAATTCGTGACAAGGTGAGCCTTTTGTTGCCGAATTAAGGCATTGCATCCGGCGGAATACTGTTGATGCACAGAACCTGGATAGGCAAAAACGTCTCTGTTATAATCATTCGCTAGATCTGCAGTTATTAGAGCCCCGCCTTTTTCTCTGCTTTCTACTACGATGGTCGCATCGGAAAGACCCGCAACAATACGGTTTCTAACTGGGAAATTTTCACGCACCGGTTTGGAGAATAAAGAATATTCTGAAAGTAAAGCCCCGCCGTGTTCTAGGATTTCTCCTGCCAATTTAGTGTTTCGTTTAGGGAATACCTGATTCAATCCACTTCCTAAAACGGCAACCGTTGGAATCTTGTTCTTTATAGAATATTCATGAGCCACGCTGTCAATACCCATCGCCAAGCCTGAAACAGTAAGCACGCCGGCCTGCGAAAGTCCCTGTGTTAATTCCTTAATTAATTCAATTCCATACGTGGTGTGCATCCTTGAGCCAACGATTGCTATTGTTCTGCGCGAATTCAATAGGTCTTCCCCTCTGGAGTAAAGTACAATAGGGGCATCAACACATTGTTTTAATCTTCTCGGGTAATTTGGATCTAAAATAAAAATAGGTTCGATTCCATAGGTGGCACAGGCCTCAATTTCCTTTACAGCAAAATCCAATGCACGGTTCCGCTCCATAGATGCCAGTTGATTTGCGGAAAGTCGTGAACACTTTTTTACATCGGAAATACTCAATGAAAAAAATTGCTCTGGATTAAGTTCAGAAAGAATACTATTAATTCGTATCGGACCAAGACCTTTTAAAAAACTCATCGCCACCCTATAAACTAAGTCATCACCACCCATTTTTTTATATCTTCGTTAACTCTAATTTACTTAAAAATTAACTAGACGTGTGGCGATTATTACTTTTTAACATCTGTATTTTCTCTGTATTTCAAGGATTTAGCCAAACACTAACAGGTACAATCACATCATCAGAAGATGGAAAACCGATGAGCGAGGTTAAAGTGATTCATGAAGGTTCAAATCAAGTGATAAAATCAGATGGTAGTGGGGATTTTATACTGAATAATATCCCATTACCAGCAACCATAACCATTCGCACGAATGGATTCATTACACAAACACTTGAAGTAACGACGTACGATAAGCTTACTATCCAATTAGTGCCCAAGCAACGGGTAATGAATACGGTGGTAGTTAGTGCCGGTAGACGTGACCAGCAATTAGAAGAAATTCCAATCTCCATTGAAATAATAAAGCCTGCGTTGGTAGCAAACAAAGGGTTAACCAACCTTGCTCAAGCGGTTGATCAAAGCCCAGGTGTTTATGTGATGGATGGTCAAGTGAGTATACGTGGTGGTGGTGGATATGCATATGGCGCGGGAAGTAGGGTGTTATTGTTGTGGAATGGTGTACCCATGCTTTCGCCTGATATTGGTGACGCTAAATGGAATGCCGTTCCAATGGAACAAGCTTCTCAGATTGAAATATTAAAAGGCGCCTCGTCTGTACTTTACGGCAGTGGTGCATTAAATGGAGTAATAGCACTAAACGAACGCGAGCCTGGTCCCGACGGTGTACTTGAAGCAAAAATTCAAAGTGGAATTTATGACAATCCGAACCGTAAGTCACTTCAGTGGTGGGGGAAGGGAAAGGAACAAGCGTTCAATCCGACCTTTCATATGGCGGATTTGTATTACGGAAAATCAATTAAAAACATTGGGTATACAATCGGAGCGAACGTATTTTATAATGAGGCGTTTCGCCAAGGTGAGCAAGAAAAACGTGCTCGAATTAACGGAAGCTTTTACTATCGTCCATTGAAAGAAAACAGTAAATTGAAAGCAGGTATCAGTTACAACTTACAGCTACAAGATGCGGGTGTTTTCGTATTGTGGAAAAATGATTCTATGTGTTATCAAGCCATGGACAATACCATTTCAAGACAAAAGGCCGTGCGCTTTAATGTGGATCCGTACCTAAAGTTTATTGATAACAAAAACAATAAGCACCATTTTAGAACGCGATATTATTTAGTTACAACGGGAAATGATACCAAGGTATATGATGCTTCATTTGCCCAAATGTACTATTTCGATTATCAATTTCAAAAGAAGATAAATAGTGGAACAAATGTAACACTTGGAGCAACGAACACGCTCAATAATATTAAAAGTTGGGTCTTTGGAGATCACATAAGTGAGAATGCAGCAGCGTATAGTCAATTCGAAATAAAGGCAAAAAAGTGGGATTTTACGACCGGATTAAGGTTAGAATTCTGCAAGTTAGATACACTTCCTTTTGATTCTCAATTCAAAATAGGTTCGTTTGAGTCACCGATATACCCGATTTTACGTGCGGGGGTTCATTATGAGCCATTTAAAGGCACTCACGTTCGAGGGTCATTAGGTCAAGGGATTCGATTTCCTTCCATAGCCGAACGCTTTGTGTCTACCTCCGTTGGCGGCGTGGTGATTTTTAAAAACCCTACGCTTCGTCCAGAAACTGGTTATGCCGCAGAAGTTGGCGTCAAGCAAGTATTTAAAATTGGAGGATGGAAAGCGATGGCCGATGTGGCGGGTTTTGCCAATTATTACTCGAATATGACAGAATTCACCTTTGGATTATATAAACCGGACAGCATCACGGTATTACAAACCACCAATCCAGACACCATCAATTACTTTTACAATTGGGTAGGATTTCAGGCGCAAAATGCAGAACAAGCTTTTATTGGTGGAGCAGAATTCTCATTTAACAGCATGGGGAAAATTGGTGAAGTTGATTTAACCACCTTATTGGGTTATACGTACATGTATCCCATTAGTCTTAATAAAGATTCCCTTTACAAACTCTCCTTCTCAGACCCAAGTACGAACATGTTAAAATATCGCTTTAATCACATGGCCAAGGCCGATATTCAGGCGACATACAAAGCGTTTAGCGTAGGAGTTTCTTCACGATACAACAGCTATATGAAAAACATTGATCGAGTCTTTGAAGACGGGGTGCTTGGAGAGGAATTACTGGTAGGTATGGCGAATTATCGTTCTGTTTTCAATAAAGGTGTTGCGGTTTTTGATGCGCGCTTTGGGTATCAAATAAATGATGCCTTTAAAGTTAATTTTATTGCTAATAATCTCTTTAACAAGGAATACGTCAGTAGGCCTGGCGATGTCCAAGCACCCAGAAACTTCATACTTCAAATGCAGTTGGCTTTGTAATTTTTTGTTTCTTTAAGCCCCAAAACCAAACCTATGCGTGTATTTTTATTCTTACTCATCTCTTTGTTATTTACCTCACTTTCCTTCGCCCAACTCAATGGTGTAGTTACGGATCAATCGACAGGCAAGCCCTTATATGGTGTGAAAATATATGCCTCCACCGGAGAAAAACAACTCTCTGATTTCGATGGTAAATTTAGTTTCAGCAATACTACACTTCCTTTAAAACTGGTGTTTAATTTATTAGAATACCGAATTGATACGGTAGTTATCACCAGCCTCGGTACTATAAATCATGCGATGCGTGTGAATGAAAAAACAGAGCAAACCGTAGTGGTATCTGCAAATAAACGCGCTCAAAAAATTGAAGAAATCCCTATTTCACTCGAAGTTATTAAGCCTCGCTTAATTGAAAATAAAGGGATGGTGAATTTAGAGCAAGCGGTGGAACAAACACCAGGTGTATTTACCATGGATGGTCAAGTGAGCATTCGAGGAGGTTCCGGATTTGCATACGGCGCGGGAAGTCGCGTTATGATGCTATGGAATGGCTTACCCCTGCTGTCAGGGTATGCGGGAGATGCACAATGGAACGCTATTCCTATTGAGCAAGCATCGCAGGTAGAGGTGATAAAAGGCGCATCATCCGTACTTTATGGAAGCGGGGCATTAAATGGCGTGATCGCCTTGTCGGAGAAAGAACCGGGATTAAAGCCAGAAACCAAAATCAGAGTACAAACGGGAATCTATGATAATCCCAGAAGGAAATCTATGCAATGGTGGGGAAAAGACAGCGCGCAACGTTTTAATCCAATGAATCAACAAGTGGAGATTTTTCGTAGCCAAATGTTTAAGCGTACTGGCTATACCTTATCCACTGTATTTTACAATGACAAAGGGTATCGTCAAGGAGAGACAGAAACTCGGGGTAGAATCAGTGGGACCTTATATCTCCGTCCTTTAAAAATAGAACGGCTTAAAGCAGGTATTAGTTTCAACTATCAATTGCATAAAACTGGGAATTTCTTGATTTGGCAAAGTGCAGATCAAGGGTATACACCCAGTGGAGGTGCCGACACAGCAAACCCAGCATCTACCCTAACCTACAACCTATCAAATCGCCTCTTTATCGATCCGTATGTAAAGTATATTGATAAACACAATAATAAACATAGTATTAAAACCAGAGCTTACCTAACGACAAATCAGAACATTAGTAATGATCAGCAAAGTAATGGAGCAGTAGTTTATATAGCTGACTATAATTTTCAGCGTAATTTCAAATCTGGAGGCACCCTTGTTTCTGGTTTATTTGGCACCCATAATGTGGTGTTTTCTAATTTGTTCGGGGACCATTCTTCAAATAATGCGGCGGCTTATGCACAGTATGATCACCACATTGGTAAATTCGATTTTACCGGAGGGATGCGTGCAGAATATTTCACCATGGACAATAAAAAAGGAGATTCTGATTTTAAAATTGGGAATACTGTACTTCCCTTCTATCCTGTATTTAGAGCGGGCGCTCATTATGAACTGAAAAAATACACCCATTTAAGGGCTTCATTCGGCCAAGGAATACGATACCCTTCGGTAGGTGAGCGATTTACCAGCACATCCGTAGGGGCCTTAAATATTTTCCCAAATGCAAACTTAAAGCCTGAAACAGGATGGGCTGCAGAAATTGGCATCAAACAAGGCGTGAAAATGGGGGACTGGAAAGGGATGATCGATGTATCAGGATTTATTAATACCTACGACAACATGATTGAATTTTCCTTTGGATTCTATAACCCATCCAATGGAAATCAAATTGACCCTTATACCAGCGCAGGACTAGCTGAACTAATTTATGTGCAGCAAACCTTAGGTTACACGATAAATCAAATTATTGGCTTTGGCGCTCAAAACGTAGAAAATGCAAGAATTACGGGTGTTGAGTTGTCTTTCAATAGCATGGGGAAAATTGGCGATATCGAGGTTGTTTCATTAATTGGATATACCTACATGAATCCAGTATCCTTAAATAATGACCCAAAATATTCCGTATACAATTCAGATAGCACCACAAACATGTTGAAATATAGATTCAAACATTTGGTGAGAGCCGATATTGAGGCAGTGTATAAAAAATGGAGTTTCGGTGTATCGAATCGTTACAACAGTTTCATGAGAAATATCGATAAAGTATTTGAAGAACCGATTGCTCAAAACACCTACATCTTACCAGGACTTAAAGCGTATAGAAGCGTTTACAACAAGGGGAATTTAGTCTTCGATGCGCGCGTGGGGTATCAAATTAACGATACCTTCAAGGTGAGTCTTATAGCCAACAATGTGTTTAATTCAGAAACTTCCAGTCGTCCTGGAGATATTCAAGCTCCGCGGAACTTCTTAGTTCAATTAGCCATGAAATTCTAATGAAGGTATTAGGAATTATCCCTGCTCGTTTTGGTTCCAGTCGGTTTCCTGGTAAACCCTTAATTGATCTTAAGGGTAAAACCATGATTCAACGCGTTTATGAAGGGGCGAGTAAATGTGGCGAACTCTCAAAAGTTATTGTTGCAACAGATGATGAACGAATTTATACCCACGTTCGTTCGTTTGGCGGAGAAGTTATGATGACCTCAAATTTGCATAGTTCAGGTACGGAACGGTGTGCAGAAGTAGCAGCACATTTCCCGGATATGGAAATTGTTGTAAATATTCAAGGCGACGAACCGTTGGTTAATCCAATTCAATTAACGGAACTTATTCAGGCATTTCAACATGGGAAAGTCGAAATTGCTACCTTAGTAAGCCCTAAAATTGATTCAAGCGAATTAGATAATCCTAACCGTATTAAGGTGGTTATAGATTATAATCAGAATGCCTTATTTTTTAGTAGGAGTAGAATTCCTTCCGGGATGTTCGCTTCCCACTATATTCCGCTAAAACATATTGGATTATATGCATTCCGAAATGATGTGCTTGGAAAACTGGTATCGCTACCTGCTACCGAGCTCGAAAAAAGCGAATCACTGGAGCAATTGCGTTGGCTATACTATGGCTATAAGATTAAAACCATAGAAACACTTATTGAAACACCAAACATTGACACACCCGCAGATGTTGAAGCGGTATTAAAGCAACTATAAGATCATTTTTATTTCTTTTCAAGTTTTTGTAAATTTGAGGTATGAAGTCGCTTGAAGATTTACTCATTGAATTGTTACAGCAGCATGAATGTGTTGTGGTTCCGGCTTTTGGCGGATTCATCGCAAAACAAAAGAGTGCTCAAGTTGATTTTGAGTTAGGTGTGATACGTCCACCTTTTCGAGAAATAGGTTTTAATATTCAATTAAGATCAAACGATGGCCTGTTAGTGAATCAGTTCGCAGCGGAACAACACCTGGATTATTCGGCAAGTTTGGATTGTGTGAGTCAACAGGTTACCACATGGAATGAAGTATTAAGGCAAGGAAAACAATTAAGCATTCCTAGAATTGGTACGTTCAAGAAAGATACAGAAGGGAATATCCAATTTGAACAAGACCGTTCATTTAACTTACTTATGAGTGCTTATGGACTTGAGCTTGTAGGATTTATCCCAACCAAACCGGCGGTAAGCACAAGTGAAAACGAAGCTAAAAACAATCGTAATTTATGGAAATATGCAGCAGCAGCGGCTATTGCAATACCCATCGCCTTTTATTCTATTTGGATCCCTGTTAAAACCCCAGCCTTAGAATCTGGAATGTTCTCTTATCAAGATTTTAACCCGTTTAAAACTCAAAACGAAAACGCCTATAAAGAAACTCATGTTGAGTTACCACGAATGGAGCATATTTCTATTGAAACGACCTACACGGATGCCTATGAATCACATGTAAATCCTAAGCTTGCGCCACACGAACCAACAATAACTGTCATCGAACCTCATGTGATGTATTGTATTGCTGGATGTTTTTCAAGTGAAGAAAATGCAAATCGACTTGGACAAAAACTTACAGGATTAGGTTTTAACTGCTCCGTTCTTCACGAAGGCTCATTGTATAAAGTATCCCTTGGCCATGGTTTTTCAGAAGAAGCCATTGATTCAATACTCAAAAAAGCAAACTCATTAAATATCCAAACTTGGATTTTAAAATAACCTATATGAAAACATTAATATTTACACTTGTTCTTTTCTTTAGTTTCTTCGCCTTTTCACAAACAGCAACGAATATTGAAGGCAGTAATTATAAATTCACTAAGGTGTATCATTTAGATGCCACACCCGTGCAAAGTCAAGGTAAAACAGGGACGTGTTGGAGTTTCTCTGGACTTTCATTTTTTGAATCTGAGTTAATTCGTAAAGGAAATAAAAATCCAGATGCGCTTTCTGAGATGTTTGTGGTGAGAAAATCATATGAGAACAAAGCGGATAAATTCATTCGTATGGACGGGAAAATCAACTTCAGTGAAGGTGGTGCATTTCATGACATACCTTGGGTGATTAAGAATTATGGGATTGTTCCTTACGATGTGTATAACGGATTAAATGGGAATGAATCGTATGACCACGCCGAATTTTTTGAAGTACTGAATGGTTCCGTGCAGGGTTTACTTAAATATATGAGTGCCAGTTCGAATGGGATAAGCTCCAATTGGAAACCTGCAGTTAACGGTATTTTAGACGCTTATGTGGGGAAAGATATTAAAGAATTTGAATGGAAAGGAAAAAAGTATACCCCGCAATCGTATGCCACAAGCATCGGATTAACTATGGATGACTATGTGTCTTTAACCTCATTCACGAATCATGCTCCTTATACTAAATGTCAATTAGCTATTCCGGATAACTATAATTGGGGAGATTCATACAATGTAGGGTTAGATGATTTGATGGCAACCGTTTCAAATGCATTAGCGAATGGATACACAGTGGCATGGGGTGCAGATGTTTCCGAGAAAGGATTTAGTTTTAAAAATGGTATTGCTTTGGTACCTGAAGACCCAAGTACCATACAAGTTTCTGGTAAAGACAATAGAAACTATAACGATGCGGGTGCAGATAGAAATTCTAACGCGTTTCTTAGCCCAACCAAAGAAGTTTCTGTTACCTCAGAATTGCGTCAAAAAGGATATGATAATAAAACAACAACCGATGACCATGGAATGCATATTGTTGGGATGTATAAGGACCAAAATGGAACAAACTATTTATTGGTGAAGAATTCTTGGGGAACAGGAAATTATCCAAAAGGCTATTTATATGTATCGGAGCAATATTTCCGATTAAAAACCATCAACATTTACCTTAATAAGGGAGGGGTTTCTTCTGAGCTTAAAAAGAAGATTAATCTTAATTAATCAAACCGACTAATACCCAGTATTTACCAAGCAATTGTTGTTTACAAAAGCAATGTAACAACACCTTATTAGTTCAATTACATTGCCTAGGTGAAACGGAAGAAAACAATCTATTAATCTATCACTAGATTGCCATAGGTATGGAAAGTTGTTCAAGTAATTGCTATCCACATAATTCTTGACCTCTTCGCCATGTAATTTACAGATTTACGTTGAAATTCATTTGCGGAACTGTTCAAAGATCACTTAACGAATACTTTTCTTACCCATCCAGTAAAGAGATGATTGGATGCAACAATAGGAATAATCATCTTATCGAAGGGTATATAGCGTAGAACAAAAGATAAACTTGCTAATATAAGTACTTGTTGTATCATCAATCATTAAGAGAAACATCCGCGGAATAACATTTGTCAGAACAAAGCGGATACTACAACCAGTAATGATTAAAGGGTAAGAGAATAGACTAAAAACCCCGACGATTCTAACGAATGTCGGGGTTATAAAAGCGGCGTCGACTTATGCTGACGTAGTAGTCAGCATCCTGACCACAGCGTCAGGAATCTCCTATCCACCACAGCGGACAGAACTTCCCTTTTAAGAGAATGCTATAAAACAAAAAACCCCGACGATTCTAACGAATGTCGGGGTTATAAAAGCGGCGTCGACTTACTCTCCCACCCTCAAAAGGGCAGTACCATCAGCGCAAGCAGGCTTAACTTCTCTGTTCGGAATGGGAAGAGGTGGACCATGCTGCTATAGACACCCAAAGCTATAAATGGGTATTGAAATATCGGATGATCGAAGCAGTAAAAAAAATAATAAAGTTTGAGTTGTAAGTCTACGGGTTATTAGTACTACTCGGCTTTGACATTACTGTCTTTACACCTGTAGCCTATCGACGTGGTCGTCTACCACGGCCCTTAAAAGAAATCTCATCTTGAGGCGAGTTTCGTGCTTAGATGCTTTCAGCGCTTATCTCATCCATACATAGCTACCCTGCGATGCAGCTGGCGCCACAACAGGTACACCAGAGGTATGTCCACCCCGGTCCTCTCGTACT